>NZ_MKMC01000009.1:0-115820 GCF_001856095.1 Methylomonas sp. LWB | reverse complement strand
GAAGCCACGACGCCGGCACCCACGGTGCGACCGCCTTCGCGAATTGCAAAGCGCAGACCGTCTTCCATCGCGATCGGTGAGATCAATTTGACGGTGACGGAGATGTTGTCGCCAGGCATCACCATTTCGACGCCTTCCGGCAATTCAACCGCGCCTGTGACATCGGTGGTACGGAAGTAAAATTGCGGCCGATAGCCGTTGAAAAATGGCGTATGACGACCACCCTCTTCCTTGGACAGCACGTAAATTTCGGCTTTAAAGTGCGAGTGTGGCTTGATGCTGTTCACGTGAGCCAGAACTTGACCGCGTTCGACGTCGTCGCGTTTGGTGCCACGCAACAAGACACCTACGTTGTCGCCCGCTTGGCCTTGATCGAGCAGTTTGCGGAACATTTCTACACCGGTACAGGTGGTTTTCTGCGTGTCGCGAATGCCGACGATCTCGACCTCTTCACCCACTTTAATAATCCCACGCTCTACACGACCGGTAACGACGGTACCGCGGCCTGAAATCGAGAAGACGTCTTCGATCGGCATCAAGAATTTGCCGTCGATCGCGCGCTCTGGTTCAGGGATATAGCTGTCCAGTGCTTCAACCAGCTTGACGACGGATTGCACGCCGATTTCGCTTTGATCGCCTTCCAACGCTTTCAGTGCGGAGCCGATAATGATAGGGGTGTCGTCGCCGGGGAATTCGTATTGATTCAACAGTTCGCGAATTTCCATTTCAACCAGCTCGATCAGTTCCGCGTCGTCGACCATGTCGGCTTTATTCAGGAACACCACGATGTACGGAACGCCGACCTGACGAGACAGCAGGATATGCTCGCGGGTTTGCGGCATCGGACCGTCGGCGGCCGAGCAAACTAAAATCGCGCCATCCATTTGAGCGGCGCCGGTAATCATGTTTTTGACGTAGTCGGCGTGACCCGGGCAGTCTACGTGTGCGTAGTGGCGTGACGCAGACTCGTATTCAACGTGCGAGGTCGAAATAGTAATACCGCGCGCACGCTCTTCTGGCGCATTGTCAATTTGATCGAAAGCTTTTGCTTCACCGCCTTGCAGTTCCGCCATTACTTTCGTCAACGCGGCGGTCAACGTGGTTTTTCCGTGGTCGACGTGACCAATCGTGCCCACGTTTACGTGCGGTTTCTTTCTTTCAAATTTTTCTTTTGCCATTGTAAAAACACCCTACACAAAACAATCAACCAAACTGGAGCTCATAACCGGATTTGAACCGGTGACCTCTTCCTTACCAAGGAAGTGCTCTACCTACTGAGCTATATGAGCAAAATAAACTTCCAGAAAATGGAGCGGGTGATGGGAATCGAACCCACGCAATCAGCTTGGAAGGCTGGAGTTCTACCATTGAACTACACCCGCGTAGCCTTCTAATTTCAAATGAAGTGGTGGAGGGGGGAGGATTCGAACCTCCGAAGGTAGAACCGGCAGATTTACAGTCTGATCCCTTTGGCCGCTCGGGAACCCCTCCTTTACTTAATCAGTCAATTATCCTCGTTTTAAACCTTTCCGTCAATATCTTTTTAAAGTCCGTAGACAAGCTCTTCACCATTAAGCGTCCCTTCTATTTTGACCGAGACAGCATCAAACAACATAGACTGCCTTGATAACACTTCCTTAGAAGGAGAGCTCAGCACATAATCAGCGACACGCTCTCCTATGTCTGGACGCCCAATGCCGAACCTCAACCTAGCAAACTCGTTTGAACCCAAATGCGCGATAATGTCGCGAAGCCCGTTGTGCCCCGAATGCCCGCCACCCTGCTTGGTTTTAACCACACCCATCGGCAACTCAAGGTCGTCGTGAGCAACCAGCATCGCTTCTCTCGCAAACTTGTAGTACTTTAAAACCTTTGTAACCGAGGACCCGCTTCTGTTCATAAACGTTTGAGGCTTTACCAACACCAGCATCTTATTGCCGATAACCAGCTCACCAATCTCCGCCTCAAACCCACTTACATTTCGCCAACGCCCACCAGAACCAAGCAATAGATGATCGAGAAACAAAAACCCGACATTATGCCGGGTTTTTTCATACTGCCGACCTGGATTACCCAAACCAACCAGCACCTTAATCATCAAAAAACACTGTTATTCCGATTCTTCACCAGAACGAGATTTGACGATTTGCGCAACGGGATGATCATGCTCGGCACCGTGCTGAAGGGCAGCAACCTCAACACCGTTAGGCAATTTGAGATCGGACAAGTGTACGGCCTCGCCAATTTCGACCTTAGCCAAATCGACCTCGATAAACTCAGGCAACGCCGCAGGCAAACAAAGCACCTCAACATCGACCATCGCATGAGTAACAACGCCGCCTTTTTTAACGCCAACGGAAACCGCCTCGTTGACAAAGTGCAACGGCACATGAACTTTCAACTTATGCGTTTCATCGATACGCATAAAATCCATGTGAAGAATTTGCGGCTTGGCAGGATGTCTTTGAATCTGCTTCAAAACGGCTTTTTCAGTTTTACCGTCGATTTTCACATCCAACACATGAGAGTAAACAGCCTCATGCTCCAAATGCTTAACAACTTCATTGTGATCCAGCACCAGCATTTGCGGGGAAGCACCAGCACCATAAATAATCGCCGGAACCTTACCGATGCGACGAACCCCTTTCGAAGCACTACTTCCAGCACTTGAGCGAGATTCCGCTACAAATTCAAATACGTTAGCCATTTATTTCTCCAAAAGCAGCACCCCAAAA
The DNA here is from genome assembly GCF_001856095.1 of Methylomonas sp. LWB. Lineage (NCBI taxonomy): Bacteria > Pseudomonadati > Pseudomonadota > Gammaproteobacteria > Methylococcales > Methylococcaceae > Methylomonas > Methylomonas sp. LWB. The sequence continues at coordinate 113,085 of NZ_MKMC01000009.1, read as the reverse complement.
GGCACTCGCCCAAAAACTAATAAAACCCTAATCCACATAAAGCGAACTAACCGACTCGCCTACGGCGATCCGCCTGATTGTTTCAGCCAGCATCTCCGCCACACTGAGCTGCCGAATCTTATCAACAGCCACCAACTCGTTACTTAACGGAATCGTGTCTGTTACAACCAACTCGTCCAAGACCGAATTTCTGACATTGTCTACAGCCGCCCCGGATAAAACCGGGTGGGTGCAATAGGCCACCACCTTATTCGCTCCGTGCTTTTTCAAAGCATCCGCAGCATGACAAAGAGTACCGGCCGTATCGACCAAATCATCGACCATCACGCAAGTGCGCCCTTCGACATCGCCGATAATATGCATGATTTCAGACACATTCGGCCTAGGCCTACGCTTATCGATGATGGCCAAATCCGCATCACCTAACCGTTTGGCTATAGCCCTCGCCCGAACAACCCCCCCAACATCTGGAGAGACAACAATCAAATTTTCGTACTCTTGCCGCCAAATATCACCCAGAAGAATGGGAGACGCATAGACGTTATCAACGGGAATTGCAAAAAAACCCATTATCTGATCGGCATGCAAATCCACCGTCAATGCTCGATCTGCTCCGGCATTACCTATCATGTCGGCAACCAGCCGAGCCGTGATAGGCACCCTAGCCGAGCGACTGCGACGGTCTTGTCTCGCATAACCGTAATAAGGCATTACCGCCGTAATTCTTGCCGCCGATGCCCTGCGCAAGGCATCGATCATCACCAACAACTCCATCAGGTTTTCGTTGGCTGGCGCGCAAGTAGGCTGGATTACAAAGACATCCCGCCCCCTTACGTTTTCTTCAATTTCTACAAAAATCTCACCATCGCTGAACCGGCCAACACTGGCCATGCCTAACCGCATATTAAGCTTCTTTACAATACCTTCGGACAACGCCTTGTTGGCATTACCGGAGAATACCATTACCGAAGCTTCGTGCATTGAAGCATACTCCCAAGAGGCTACATACGAGGATTATGGCTGGGCTGCAAGGATTCGAACCTTGGTATGCGAGGATCAAAACCTCGTGCCTTACCGCTTGGCGACAGCCCAAAAATTAGATTAAACAGATCCGTGTCCGAACATCTCATGAAGCGGGGATTTATTTACCCCCTTGGCCAAATAAACCGACCAATCACCCTTCAAAGCAGAATAAACCTTCTCAGCCGAAAACCTGCTTTCAAACCGCGCGAACACGCACGCGCCCGTACCAGTCAACTGAGATTCCGCATAACCCGATAAGGCGTCCAATGCATTCGCCACGGGCAGATACAACTCCCTAACCACAGTGAGACAGTCGTTTACGCTATCCCCTGCAATAAAGTCGCTCATTCTGATTGATTTACTATCTCGTGTCAACCGATCAGCTAAAAAAATTTCCTTCGTGTTCACGTGACAGTCCGGCTTAATGACCACAAACCAGGATTCGGGCAATGTCATTGGCGTTAAGACATCACCCACCCCTTCTCCCCATGCGGAATGCCCAGCAACAAATACCGGCACGTCAGCACCTAAACGCAACCCCAAACACATTAAAGTTTCGGTCGACAAATTCAGCCCCCACAAGGCATTCAGCACCACCAATGTCGTCGCTGCGTCCGAACTGCCTCCACCCAAACCGCCACCCATCGGCAACAGCTTGTCCACCTGAATTCTCACACCGAACTTGCATCCGGTATGATGCTTTAGCAACAAGGCAGCCCTGACGGTGAGATCGTCTTGCGCCGCCACGCCTGGAATCTCGGTAACCAATTCAACCACGTCTTCGTCAAGCGGATGAAATGTTAACCAATCGCACAAATCGATTAATTGAAATACGGTTTGCAGCAAGTGATAACCGTCAGGTCGCCGACCGGTAATTCTCAACATCAGGTTGAGTTTGGCCGGCGCCGGCCAACGCTCACCCCAACGATTTTCTTGAATTCTCGTCACGACAAATCCCACCGATCCACAAATAACTTTATTCGGGTTTTGTCCCGCTGCACACTCATTTTCCTCGGCAAAGCGACTCGCTCCACCTGAAGCATCTCTTGAAAAATCACTAACCACCCCAACTGAAAAAAACCGCTTGGCTGGACGGTAACCGTAGATTCCGGCTGACTCGCGCCCAACACCCAGAACCGCAACGCACTGATCGGCAGGGAAATACCCAGCCCTTCCTCTACCATCGAGTCAACATCCCCCCGAAGTTCGCGACGCGCCTCACCGTCATCGATCGCAACAACGTCGCCGCTCACGGAAATCCTAACGCGCCCTTGCGCCAATGGCCCAACCAATTCGATTTCATCGACTTGGTTGGAGTGACGCCAATTCACACTAGCCGAAACCGACTCCCGCTCGTCGACAAAGGACAAACGCCCCTCGAAATACCAACGATCTAAAGTTTGCGCCGCACCCGCGTCAGCCAGCCGGTATTCGAGAACCGGCCCCTCCGACAGCGTAGTGCAACCGGCCAGCAAACCGAGAACGACTAACCACCAAACACGCTGATTCACTACGGCGTAACCTGGAGAAACCGTTTCTTAAACTCAAGTAAATATTCGTCGTCGGGAAATTTCTTGTAAACGCCTTCAAAAAACTCCTTGGCCTCTTTTTGCTCACCCAACGACCACAACACCTCGGCGATATGAGCGGCTATTTCGTTTTCCGCCTGCTTTTCGTAAGCCTTACGCAAATAAATCAAGGCCTGTTCCGGCTTGCCCAATTTGAACTGTAACCATCCATAACTATCGATCACAACCGCCTCGTCCGGCTGCAAGGCCAGGGCCTTCTCCAAATATTTCTCAGCCTCGCTATAGCGATTTGTCCTGTCTGTTAATGTATAACCCAAGGCATTCAACGCCGCGATATCATCCGGTTTCTTTTCCAAGATCTTTAACAAATCAGCTTCCAGAACATCCAGCTTGTCCAAGCGCTCGGCAACCAGCGCTCTGGCATACAAGACCTCGCGATTGTCAGGCACTTCCTTGAGCGCCTCCGACAACACACCAAACGCTTCGGAGTAATTGCTTTGTTGATTGAAGAGCTCGGCTTTGGCCAGCAACACCCGCAAGCGCCGGTCTGGATACTTGGTCTCCATCCGCCCGATTCGGCTCTCGACTTCATCGAATCGTTTCTGCGCCATCAATAGCGACAAAGCCGCCATGTCGGCGTCAAATGCGTAATTACCCTCACCCACTTTGTCGAACCAGGCAATCGCCTTGTCGGGCCGCTGACGCTCTTGTTCTATCTTTCCCAGATAAAAACTGGCCTGACTTTCCCAATCCGGGTTACTCACGAGTTTTTCTAAATAATTTTCAGCTTTGTCCGATTGATTCTGTTGCAAGTAAATAACCGCCAGCATAAACAGCGTCTCAGGATCGTCAGGCTTATCCTCCAAAACGCTTTGGCATAATTTAATCGCTTCATCGAACCCGCCGGTGTTAATCAACACCTCCAGCAACATTTTCCGCAACTGCTTGTCGTCCGGCGCCTGTTTGACCGCCTTTTCCAAAAACTGCCGGGCTTTGGCCATGTCGCCGGCACGACCGGCTAATTGCGCTTGAAAAATGACTGCTTTATTCCAGTCGGGTTGCAACTCCAGGGCTCTATCGATTTTTTGCTGGGCCAATTCGTTATTCGGCAATAATGAAGCGAACACTGCCTGAACGAACAACAAGCCGGCTTGATCGGGTCGCTGCCTGGCCAATTCGTCCAAAACGTCGTATGCGAACTGTACCCGGCCTTCTTTTTCCAAAATCTTGGCCATTTCCAACATTCCGGCCTCGAAACCGGCCGGATCATCGTTCAGCATCGCATTCAGGTGATCGACAGCCGCACTGCGGTCGCCATTTTTTAACGCCAGCATCACCGCGAATTTTCGGGCACCGAGATTTTTTCCGTCTTTCTCCAGCCAGATCGACAAAGCCTCGCGCGTGCGCCGTTCGTCCTTTAGGAACAAACCGATTTTTACCGCTCGCTCGGCGATTCGCGGATCGTTGACGCGCTTGGCCGCTTGCAGATAGGCATCCATGGCCAAATCGTATTGATTGCGCTGACCGGCCATTTCCGCCGCCATCAGCAAGTACAAGACTTCCTCATCGATCACGGTATTGCGGTTGACTCTAAAATCCAAGCCCTCGGGCTTGACCGCCGCGGCCTCGTTTTCCGCCGGCTGTTCCGGCGCTAACGCGCACCCCGACAAAGCGGAAAGTATTGCGATGCCTATCCATTTATTCATGCAATCATTCGACCCGTTTTTTCAAGAAATATGGCGCCATAGATTACCAGAAAACCGCGCCGAAACGAGGCCGGCTTTGTTTGCATTTGGACAAAAACCGCGCAGTCCTTAAAATAAGATACTTTCAGTGTGCTATTGTTCGCAGCCGATGACATTTCTCGCCGTAGGCATTAACTACAACACCGCGCCGGTAGCCGTCCGGGAACGCCTGTCGTTCCCGACGGACGTCCTGGATTTCACGTTACGGAATCTGCGGAGTCTGCGGGAAATCAACGAGGCAGCCATTCTGTCGACCTGCAACCGTACCGAGTTTTACTGTCAAACCGACAACGATAGCCAAGCACCTTTAATCGAGTGGATCGCCGACACCAAGCAAATTCGGCCGGCGGAGTTTACGCCCTATCTGTACAGCTATAAAGACAGCGAAACCATACGCCACATGTTTCGCGTAGCCTGTGGCCTAGACTCGATGATACTCGGCGAGCCGCAAATTCTCGGCCAAATGAAAACCGCCTACCACGCGGCTTATCAGGCCGGCACGCTGGGCAGGAATCTGAGCAAGTTGTTTCATCACACATTTTCCGCAGCCAAGAAGGTTCGCACCGATACCGCGATCGGCTCCAGTCCGGTGTCGGTCGCGTTTGCCGCCGTGCAACTGGCACAGCAAATCTTCGATAAACTCAGCGAACAAACCGCACTGCTGATCGGCGCCGGCGAAACGATAGAATTGACCGCTAGGCATTTGTATCAGCACGGCATCGGCCGCGTCATCATCGCCAACCGGACCTACGATAAAGCCCATGCGTTGGCCATGCAATTCAACGGCTATGCGATCGCGCTATCGGAACTACCCGACCATCTGGCCGAAGCCGATATCGTCGTCTCATCCACCGCCAGCCAATTGCCGATTCTCGGCAAGGGCCGGGTCGAGAGCGCCATCAAAAAGCGCAAGCACAAGCCGATGTTCATGGTCGATCTCGCGGTACCCCGCGACATTGAAGCCGAAGTGGCGCAATTGCGCGACGTCTATTTGTACACCGTCGACGACCTGCAAAATACCGTCAACCAAAACATGGACTCGCGCCGCCGGGCCGCAGAGCAGGCCGAGGAAATCATCGACACCCAGGTCGAACACTTCCTGGCCTGGCTGCGTTCGCAAGGCGCCCAGGAAACCATTCGCGACTACCGCCGACAAGCTGAATTGGCGCGCGACGAAGCGTTACAAAAAGCCGTTCAGCAGCTCGGCAACGGCGCATCCGCCGAAGAAGTGTTACAGCGCCTGGCCCACACGCTGACCAATAAACTGATCCACACGCCCTGCGCGCAATTGCGCGAAGCCGGCGCCAACGAGCGCCACGATCTTATCGCCGCCTCGCGCGAAATTTTCAAATTACGTTAACTCTTGATGAAACCCTCGATACAAACCAAATTGGAAAACCTCGGCGAGCGCTTCGAGGAGATCACCGCACTGCTCACTCAACCGGAAGTGCAAAGCAACCAAAACCAATTCCGCAGCCTAAGCCAAGAATACGCCCAACTCGAACCCATCGTGGCCTGCTACAACGCTTATCGGGAAAACGAAGCTAATTTCGAATCGGCCAGGGAAATGGCCAAGGACAGCGACCCGGATTTACGGGAGATGGCCAAGGAGGAAATCGCCTCGACCGAACAACTGAGGGAACAACTCGAACAAGAACTGCAAATCCTGTTGCTACCCAAGGACCCCAACGACAACCGCAATATATTTCTCGAGGTTCGCGCCGGCACCGGCGGCGACGAAGCCGCGATCTTTTCCGGCGATCTGGCGCGCATGTACCAACGCTATGCCGAGCGCCAAGGTTGGAGCGTGGAAATCATCAACGAAAATCGCGGCGAGCACGGCGGCTATAAAGAGGTCATCCTGCGCGTAGCCGGCCAGAACGTGTATTCGCAATTGAAATTCGAGTCCGGCACCCATCGGGTGCAACGCGTGCCGGAAACCGAATCGCAAGGCCGGGTACACACATCGGCTTGCACCGTGGCGATCATGCCGGAAGTCGATAGCGTCGACGAAATCGAGATCAATCCGGCCGATTTGCGCATCGACACCTACCGTGCGTCGGGCGCCGGCGGTCAGCACGTCAACCGCACCGATTCGGCGATCCGGATCACTCATATTCCCACCGGCGTGGTGGTGGAATGCCAGGACGAACGTTCGCAACACAAAAACCGCGCCCGCGCGATGTCGGTACTGCAAGCGCGATTGCTGGCCGCCGAGCAGGAAAAGCAACACGCCGAGCAATCGGAAAGCCGCAAGCTGCAAGTCGGCAGCGGCGACCGTTCCGAGCGCATTCGCACTTACAATTATCCGCAAGGCCGACTCACCGACCACCGCATCAACCTGACCCTGTACAAACTCGAAGACATCATGGAAGGCGCCCTGGATCAAGTTATCCAACCCTTGATCCACGAACACCAAGCCGAACTGCTAACCCAACTGGGCAATGCTTGATAGTACCAAACCTGTCGTTGACCCCGGCGCTACCTCGATAGCAACGCTACTCGAGGCCGGCGAGCGGCAACTGACAAAAACCTCCCCGTCCGCGCGACTCGATGCCGAAGTGTTGTTGTGTCATTGCCTGAACAAACCCCGCTCATTTCTGCGCGCCTGGCCGGACCATCGCCCGGATTCGGAGCAAACCAATGAATTTCGGCAAATGCTCGCGCTGAGAAGCCAAGGCCATCCGGTCGCTTATCTACTCGGTCTGCGCGAATTCTGGTCGCGCGAATTTATCGTGACCCCGGACGTGCTGATTCCGCGCCCCGACAGCGAACTGTTGGTGGAACTCAGCCTCGCCGGGCTGGCAAGAGACCGGTCCGCCAAAATACTCGACCTCGGCACCGGCTCGGGAATACTGGCGATCACGCTCGCGGCGGAAAGGCCGTTGAGCACGGTTTTAGCCTGCGACAATTCCAGCCCGGCCTTGGCCGTCGCCGAACGCAACGCGGAACGACTCGCGGTCGACAATGTCCGCTTCGTTGTTTCGGATTGGTTTGCGCAAGTGCCGGAGCGAGACTTCGACCTGATCCTGAGCAATCCACCTTATATCGCCGCGGAAGATCCTCATTTGCAACAAGGCGATGTGCGTTTCGAACCGCGCTCGGCGCTGGTCAGCCAAAAACAGGGTTTGAGCGACATCGAGTCGATCGCCGAACAAGCCGGCCGGCATTTAAAGCCGGGCGGGCGTTTGTTGGTGGAACACGGCTACGACCAAACCGCGCCGGTCCAAGCCATTTTCGACAATCACGGTTACCGGACAGTCGCTACCCATCGCGACCTCGCCGGCAATCCCCGCGTTACTTCAGGCCTATGGCAACCCCTATGAACAGACCGGAAATCCAACTCCCACGCAAACTCACCAATCAACTGCTGCACTTGGCGCAACAGTCGCCCGAGGCGGAAGTTTGCGGTCTAATCGGCGCCGACGCGGACGGCAAACCCATTAGCTGCTACCCGATCGCCAACGATGCCGAAACACCCGGCACCCGCTTTTTGCTCGACAGCCGCCAACAAATTGCCGCGATGAAGCAGATGCGCGATAAAGGCGAAACACTATTCGCTATCTATCATTCTCATCCCAGCGCTCCGGCCGTCCCGTCGCCGGCCGACATCGAGCAAAGCGGATATCCGACGGCCTTGCAATTGATCGTTTCGTTGAATACCAAGGGCGTATTGGAATTGCGCGCTTTTCAAATTCACAACGGCGTCAGCCGGGAAGCGGTGCTGACGATGACCGAATCCTGAACGGATTATTTGCATTTCAGATTGTATTTCTGGACCCGATAGCGCAAGGTTTCGCGCGTCGTGCCCAACATGCGGGCCGCGGCGGTGACATTTTCGTCGGTCCGGTTCAACACTTCCTGGATCACGAATTTCTCGATGTCCTGCAAACTCAAGCTGCCATCCAGCGGCAAATAAATACCGTCGCCGCGCACGCCCGCCGATGTTTGACCGCCGAGATCCGGTAACTGCAACCATTGTTCCGGAAAATTCTCATCGCTGGCCAACAGCACGCAACGCTCCAACACGTTGCGCAATTCGCGGATATTGCCCGGCCAGTCGTAACGCTTGAGCGCCTGCCAGGCCGTTTCGGAAATATTGCGGACGTTTTTGGCCGACTTGCGATTACTGTCGGCGATGAATATCGGCACCAATTCGTCCAAGTCCTGTTTACGCTCGCGTAACGGCGGCACCCGCAGACTCATCACGTTCAGCCGGTGATACAAATCCCGCCGAAACTGCCCGTCCCTGACCTTTTCGGCCAAATCCAGATTGGTTGCGGCGATGATCTGCACGTCAATGTCGATTTCGGACTCGCCGCCCAAGCGACGAATCCGCAAGTCCTCGACGGCTTTCAACAGTTTGGTTTGCAGATCCAGATCCATCTCGCCGATCTCGTCCAGAAACAAGGTGCCGGTATGGGCCTGCTCGAACAGGCCGCGATGGCGCTTCTTGGCGCCGGTAAACGCGCCAGCCTCGTAGCCGAACAACTCCGATTCCAGTAATTCCCTGGGCAAGGCCGCGCAATTGATTTCGATCAACGGCGCGTGGGACCGCGCGCCGGCGCAATGCAGGATACGAGCAATCAAACCCTTGCCGGTACCGGTTTCGCCGCTGACGATCAGACTGGAAAACGGCACTTGGGCAATCTGCGTCATCATGCCGCGCAGCGCCACCGACGCCGGACTGCCGCCGATCAGCGCGTCGACGCTGTAGCGGCGCTGTTGGGCCGTCGCCTGCTGCAATACTCGGCGCTGTGCCCTGGCGCTACGGGCCGCGCCCTCGACCAACAAATTCAAGCGCTCCAATTCGCAGGGCTTTTCGACGAAATCGTAAGCCCCCAAACGCACCGCGCGTACCGAATCCGCGACGCTACCGTAACCGGTCAAAAACACCCATTCGCTGCTGCAAGCGTTTTTATCCTTGATCCGCTCCAGCAAATCCAGAGCGTTGCCGTCGGGCAGATTCATATCCGACAAAACCACGAGCGGATCGATGGCCTGTTTCAACAAATGCTCTTCGGCTTCGCGTATCGATTCGGTCACCGAAACTTCCCAGTTCTTCTTTCGGAAAAATCGGGCCAGCTCCGAGCCGAGCAGGGTTTCGTCCTCGATAATCAGCAACGTGTCGTTCATGTTCGGTCAGTGCTCCCAGGAGGCCAAATCTTCAATCGGTTCCAAATGGGTGTCGATGTCGATATTATCGAAGCAATCCATCAAACGGCTTTCGATTTCCTCCAGCAAATCGTGGCCTTGCTGGACGCTCCAACCACCCGGTACCAAAACGTGTACCGACATGAAACGCCGCGCTCCGGCGTAGCGGGTACGCAAGGCGTGGTAAGCGATACCGCGCTCGACCGCGTAATGCTCCAACACCTGAATAATTTCCCTGACTTCGTCAGGCGCCATCGCCGCGTCCATCAGCCCGGCAACCGTCCGAGTAATCAACTGAAATCCGGCCCAAACGATTTGCACGGCCACCAGAAACGCAATCAGCGGGTCGAGCACGTCCCACCCTGCGAGTCCCAGTTGGTGGGCCAGCGCCAGTTCGCGGTCGTAGCGATTGGCGACCGCGATCAGCGCAATGCCGCCTAAAATGCCGACCGTCGTCCAGACGTCGGTCATCAGATGCTTGCCGTCGGCCTCCAGAGTAATCGATTGACGTGAGCGCCCGACACCAATCAATATGCGCGCCACCGTCAGATTGATCAACGACGCGAACACCGACACCGCGATACCTAAGTCGAGCTGCTGCAAAGCTTGCGGATGCCAAAGCCGTTCCCAGGCGGAAAAAGCGATACTGCAAGCCGCCAACACAATCATGATGCCCTCGGCCCCGCTGGAAAAATACTCGATCTTTTCGTGGCCGTAAGCGTGGCTATCGTCCGGCGGCCGGGCCGATACGCTCAGCACGATCACCATGATGATCGCGGCGACCAAGTTAATCAGCGATTCCAACGCATCGGACAGTAAACCGACCGAATCGGTCAACCAGTAGGCGTAACTTTTCAGCGCTATCGTGCTCAGCGCGGCCGCTATCGATAGCCAGCCGTAAGCCGTCAGCGAATTGGATTGAGACATAGGCGGAAAAACCATGAAAAAAGGCCGACTAGTCTAGCAGTTGCCGGCCGCCAAGCCCAAGCCGATCTAAACGGTCACCGGCAAATTCAGGGTGACGCAAGCGTGACCGTCCGGGCTGTTGCGCAGATCCAGCCGGCCTTGCCTATCCTTGACGAAGCGTTGCACCATCGCCAAGCCCAAACCGCTGCCGCCGTCCTTCAGGCTGACGAAAGGGCGAATGCCGTGCCGCAGGAAATCGCCGCTAAAGCCCGGCCCGCTATCGCTCACCGTCAATAGCAAGCGCCCGTTTTCGACCCTGCCGGTGACTCTGACCGTACCGCTGTTGGGGCCTATCGCCTGTATCGAATTCAACAATAGATTGAGCAACACTTGCCGGAACTCGCTTTCCGGCAGAAACACATGAACATCGGCGTCGATTTCGCAATCGAATCCGATATTTTCCTGAGCCTGATACTTCAGCAAGGTCAGCAATTCGGCGACGACCGGCGCGACCGCTATCCGCTGCGCCGCCGCATCGTTACCGCGCGCCGAAGCCAGTAAATCGTTCAGATTGCGCGTCAGGCGTTGCACTTCGCGATAGACCAACTGCATGCGTTCCGCCAAATCGCCGTCGCGGCATTCCGCCAACATATTTTCCAGCGCCAGTTGGATGCTGGCCAACGGATTGCGCAACTCGTGGGCGGTGCTGGCCGCCAATTCGGCCAGCGCCGCCAAGCGCTCGGCCTTGGCCAATTGCTGACTGCGTTCGAGCAATGCGTGCGTGGTTTGGCGCACCCGATATTCCAGCGACGCGGTATGTTCCAAATGCTCTTGCTCCAATTCGACCAAGCGAGACACCAGATGGTTGTAGCGATCGAATAACGAATGCATCAACGGATCGGAGGTGGTCCGGGTGATCGGCTTCATTTCACCTTCGGCCAGACCGGACAACAAGGCTTTCAAAGCGTCCAACGGCTCCAAGACGTTGTTTCGGAAGAAGTAACTAACCACCCAAAGCAACAGGAAGGGCAAAATGACCGCCAGCTGCATTTCCAATTGGCCGTCGTCCTCGATGTTGATCAACAGCTTTTCTTCCTCCATGGCTTGCTTGTCCAACACCTGCTTGATGACTTGCAATGCCGTCAGCAAATTGGTGCGATCGCCTTGCACCGCCTTGGCGAATATGTCCTGCAATTGCTGCAAATCGACCGGGATCGCCGCGTCGTAATCTTGCAGACTATCCAACAGTTGCGCCTGAATCGCGGCTTTTTGGACCTTCTCGGCGTCGCTGACGCCTTCCTCGGCCGACAAGCTGAGTTGCAAATGCAATAGTTCGAATATCGTTTCTTCCAGATGCCGCCCGCGGCCAATGTCCTGCTCTATGGTATGAATGCGTTGATCGTTCACCCAGGTCAGCCGACCGATGGCGGCCAATTCGCCAACCACCAGGATGCCCAGCACGAAGCTGACGAAAATGACCGGACGGAACAGCAACTGGCGCATCGTGGGGTACATAAACAACTACCTTGCAGTCAATGAATGCCGGCAAATTTACCACGGTACTCGGTCTCACCCAACGCACCATAAAAAAACCGCCTCGTCCTTTTCAGGAATCGAGGCGGCTTTCGGTGATTAGCGGGCATCCTTGCCCAACGGAACGGCAACTACCAGTCAACTTGCGCGCGCAATTCAACCACGTCGAAGTTGGAACTGTTATAGGCGCGAGCACGAGCGTTCGCCGAGCCGTTTGCGGCGTTAATTACGCCGGCAGTGTCGATATTCAACGCATGGACAAAGTTAGCCATCATCCGAATATGCGAGTTCGGATACCAGTTAATACCGAACTTGGCGGTTTGCGCGCGACCGCCGTTGATGCTGCCGTCGATCAAGTTCAAATAATCGTAGCCGGCCGCCAGCTCCCAAGCGCCCCAGCCGCCGCGCGCGCTGAAGTTGCGGTTAGGCTTGATTCTATCCCAAGCGCCGGTAGACGTTTTGTACGCTCTCGATTCGCCGGTCAGGAAGTAGCTGGCGTAACCGTACCAACCGTTCAACATCTCGTCGTGATAACCTTTACCGGAAACGTTGGCCTGAATGTATTCGGCTTGTGCCGAGAACGGACCGTAGACCAACGCGGTTTCGCCGCCGAATCGCGCGATCCGTTGGGCGATTCTCGAACCATTAGTCGCCGTCAAATTGCCGGTGTTTAGAATGTAGGTTCTATCGACATTGGTGTTGATCTGGTTGCCGAAACTGATGCCGCCGTTGCTATACGTCCCGTTCGCCAGGAAATTATTATCGATCTGGCGCTCGGAACCCGACAAACCGACATGCAAAAATTTGGTTTTGTCTTCGAACCAAGGCAGACCGGTCACCCGGCCGGTAACGCCCCAACCAGTGTCGCCGGAACCGTTATTGCGGTTCGTGTTACCCATCGTATTCAAGGAACTGGTGCTGCTCGACGCGCCGCCAGAGCCGACCGATTCGGTCTGCAATGCCATATTCGCGGTCCAACGCGGTTCCGAGTAACCTAAACCCAAGCCGACTTTGTATGCGTTGTCGTTATCCGAAAACGTATTAACCACGTTATTACGCTCGATGAAGGTCAAATAGCGGTTGCTGGTGGCTTCTTCCATGCTGAACGGTTCTTTGAACTGACCAACTTTCACTTGAAACGGCGCGTAGCCGTTCCAAGTCAGGAAGGCATCGGTTAGACCACTCGCCACCGTACCGTTGCCGCGCGCAAAGTCGTATTCGAACTTGTAGCCGAAATCCTTGTAATAACTACCCTCGATACCGATCCTCGCGCGACGGATGCCGGCACCGTCGGCCAATTGATTAGTGGTACTCGCCCCGGTCGGATCGGCGATACCGTGGTTGCTCAAGCCCGAGACATTAGTTTGCGAATCCACTTGCATGCGGCCGTTGATCATCATTTCGAAATTGCCGTCCTTGCTTTCGAACTTGATGCCTTTTTCGTTGATTTGCAACTCGCCGTATTTCTCGTCCTTGACGTGTTCGTCCAACGCTTTCAATTCGTTGTTTTTCAATGCCAATTCTTCCTTAATGTGCGCGATCTCGGCTTTCTGTGCGCTCATCTCGGCTTTTTGGTTTGCACCGTCTTCCACTCGCTCGAACGAGCCCAGCTTGGCCCGGCCCGGACCCGGCTCGGCAAAAATCTGCTGGGTTTTTGTATCCACGTATAAGTCCAATGCCAGTGCTTGACCGGCCGTACCGGCGCCCAACACCGCCGCCACCGCCAAACCCAGTTTAGAAAACTTCATCTCGATGTCTCCGATATTTAATAAAATCAACACATTACCGAGCCGCTTTCGGCTGTTCGGCGAGTTGGGAGGCATTTTAGGCAGGCAATATGACAGCTTTGTGACAGCGTGACGGCAACGCAAAAAAACGTCGTGTTTTTGCGACAAGGTCCACGATGCCGAAAACTAATTCGAGTAGCTATTCGGAGGGCGTTTGGCGGAAGGCGGTTACCAAATGCCTGAAGTTAAACGGCGACAGTCCATGTAAGTCATTGGCTGAGCTGGCAATCCACGCCGCTGGCTGAGCGAAGTCGAAGCCGGCCATTTCGCTTCGACTCCGCTCAGCGAACGGCTTCTTGGACATCAAGGTGTATATCCCCCCGTTTCGAATTCTACTTTGTCGGATATGTTTAAGGCCGCCATGCCAGCCGGGAAACGGGTATCCAGTGCCCGGAAGTTAAACAGCGACCGTCCATGTCAGCCGCTGGCTGAGCGGGCAATGCAAGCCTGTGGCTGGGCGGACAATGTAGCCGGTGGCTAAGCGAGCAATGTAGCCGCTGGCTGAGCGGAGTCGAAGCCAGCCATTTCGCTTCGACTCCGCTCAGCGAACGGCTTCTTGGACATCAAGGTGTTTATCCCCCGTTCCCAATTCTACTTTGTCGGATATGTTCAAGGCCGTCATGCCGGCCGGGAAGCAGGCATCCAGCGCCACGGATGGTTGGCTTAAATCCGTCCATGGCGTCCGGCTCGGAATGGAACCCAAGCGGGTTGACTCCGCCGGCCACCCCACTCGTTATCCGCCCCGTATCGCTAGCGCATACCCGGCTTTTTGTCGCAGTTCCGACAAAGCAAGCCGAATAATCAAGCAATCGCCGAAGGGAATCGCCATTCGGCATACCGCTTTCAACCGAAGACCAAGCGCGCCCCTCAGTAAATTCAAGTGCTAGAGTCCAATAATCGACGACCTAACATCAGACAGCCGAACTGGCATCCAATTTGATAGCCAAATCGAGTGCCCTTAACGATTCCCCTCGGAACGAGACCATGACGATTTATGCGATAGGTAGTATCGACGGCCATTTCAGTGCTTTGCGCAAATGCTTGGAAGGCGTTGGCTTCGATCCCGCAACCGACCGCTTATGGCTGACCGGCAACCTGGTCGGCGCCGGGTTGGAATCGCTGGAGGTTCTGCGTTACGTCAAGGAACTGGGAAAAAGCGCGGTCTGCGTGCTGGGCAACCAAGATCTGGAATTATTGATGCAAGCCGCCGGCTTCTCGGCCGCTCAAGACAGCCACCGCGCGGTGCTGGAAGCCCCGGACCGCGACGAATTACTGAATTGGCTGCGCCGGCGAGGCCTGATCCACCACGACAGCAAGCTTAATTACACCCTGGTTCACAGCGGCATACCGGCCGAATGGACCCGTAGCCAGATGCTGACCTTTGCCTACGAAGTCGAGTCGGTACTGTCGCAAAGCAATTATCTGGCCTTTCTGGAGAACCGCAAACAGGATCAATCGCGCTGGCACGCCAAATTACGCGGTTGGAAACGTTTGAATTACATCGCCAACGCACTCACTCAAATGAAATATTGCACGGAACAGGGCAAGATGGATTTCCAAGCTCGCGGCCCGGTTTCCTCACAAGCCGCCGGCCTGATGCCATGGTACCGCTTGCCGGACCGGCCCACCGCCAGCCAACGCGTCGTGTTTGCCGACGACGCGGATTTTCAGGACGAGCCGTTTAGCGGCGCGGTGCCGCTGCCGGCCGTCGGCGCGCCTTCGGCATTGAGACCGTTGGATGCCGCGGCTTAGCAAGCTAACGCCGTCGCGGATTCCAGCCAAATACAGAAACGCCGATTCTGCTCACCAGCATCGGCACATTTTTGCGGTTCGCACCACGAAGCTTGAGTTTCCTGAATCGACTTTTTGGCTTGGCTCCCCGATAGTTGGCGCCCAAGACTCGCCATGACCCACAGATATTCCGGCGATTTTGAGTGGCGGAACTGCACTGGCAGGTTTCGATTGAAATGCTTGCCGGCTTAGCACTTGTAAGCGGTGACGTATTCATCCGCCTGCGCGAGCTACGCCCTCAAGCGGTTGCCGCACCGAACAGCAAACCGACGCCGGCGGTTACGATCATCGACAACATCCCCCAAAACGAAACCCGTCCGACCGCCAACCATACCGACGCTCCGCCGGCCCTCGCGGACAGTGCGCCCAACGACATCAGCGCCAGCAAGGAAATCGCCCCCACCGCACTAATCATGGGCAATGCATCCGATCCGCCGGCCGCCATCAGCCATCGGCTGACTGGAGCTAACGGCAAATGCGGGAAAATCATCGCCATCGAAAGCGGCAACAAAGCGCCCAGCGAAAATGTCAGAGCGGAGACGATACTCGCCTGCAAGGGCCGGGCGGTGGCGATATCCGTTAGACCCAGTTCATCCCGCGCGTGGGCCGCCAAAGCATCGTGCGCCATCAATTGTTCGGCCACTTGTCGAGCCAGTTCGGGTTGTAGCCCTCTACTCACGTAGATCGTTGTCAATTCGTTTAGCTCGTGATGGCGATTTTCCGCCAACTCCCGCGCTTCCCGCTTTAAATCCGCTTGTTCGGTATCGACTTGCGAGCTTACCGATACGTATTCGCCGGCCGCCATCGACATGGCGCCGGCCATCAGTCCGGCAACGCCACTGACCACTATCGATTGCGGGTCGGCATGGGAAGCCGCCACACCGATAATGAGGCTCGATACCGACACAATGCCGTCGTTGGCGCCTAACACCGCGGCCCGCAACTAGCCGATTCTCCCCGCATTGTGGAATTCCGAATGTTTCAACTTGACTCCTAGCCATCGACAATGTCGTAGCGGCGCTTGCGATTCTATTGATAAGTGTCATCGATGTCTTTTTTACCCGTCAGCATGGCTTTCACCAAGTTTTCTTTGTCGACGCGGCTGGAAACCACAACACCTAAAACATGCAATAACACCAGCAACAATGTCGAATTGGCAAAAAACTCGTGCAACTCTTCCCAAAACTCCTCGCTTTGCTGATCCTCCCGTTGCCTGACATCGGCGCTTACCGAGGATTTGCCGTCCTCATCGTCATCCTTAGCCTCGTCCGCCTTGGCGGCGGCAATAAATCGGAATGACGTTTCCGCGTGCCCTATCGATACCGCGAAAGGTCCTTTATTGTCCTCGACCGCGTATAACTTCATGCCGGTCAACGCGGTTCCGCTCAAACTTAAGAGCAAGGCGATCACCATCGCGCCGCCGGCCGGATTGTGGCCTATATAATGCTGCGGCTTTCCGGCGGCTAAGTTTTTCAGATAAGCGAATACCCTTCCCGGCGAGTAAACAAAACGGTTAAAGCGGGCGTACTTGCCGCCGATCAGCCCCCACGCCAATCGAAACAGCAGGTAGCCGGCAACGCTATAGCCGGCCCAAACGTGCACGGTCATAAGGTCGTCTTCGGTCAAATAGGCGGTAAAGAAGGCAAGCACCAAAGTCCAGTGTCCAATTCGAATCACCGGGTCCCATACGTTCACTACTTGTTTAGCGTTTCTCATGACATGTCTCCAACCGGATGTCCGATACGAATTAAGTTGGAACGAATAGTGGGTTAAACTGCGACTTTTAACATCCGTCATCCGACGGATAAGCGACGATCCGTGGCGTTAATCGACGATAACAAACGTTTCAGCCTGTGGGCCATAGCCGTCAGCCTGCTGGTGTTCGTGCTGATTGCTATCGATCTGTTCGGCGACTATCGCAATGGCGTGTCCTGGACGCACTTGCTGACCGAAGTGGTCATTTTGATGTTGTCGCTGGCGGGACTGGTCTACTTCGGCCGGCTAAGCTACCAACTCGCGCAGTCTAAAATTTCCGGACTGACCCAGGATTTGGCGCTAGCCGAACAACAGGCCCGGCAATGGCGGGAAACCAATCGCGAACTGGTCGCCGGTTTGGCTGCTCAAATTCAAAAGCAATTTGATCTTTGGCATTTGACGCCGGCGGAAGCGGAAGTCGGCTTGTTGATTTTGAAAGGCCTCGGTCTGAGCGATATCGCCGAGCTGCGGCGGACCAGCGAACGCACCATACGCGACCAAGCGCAAGCGGTTTATCGCAAGGCCGGGGTCGCCGGACGCAGCGAACTATCGGCCTTTTTTTTAGAAGACTTACTCCCGCCGCGATAAGCCGCCGACCTCCGCCACGCCGGGTAGCGGCAAGCAAACCTCGGACGATTTGTTCGCCTACAAGCCCGGCCCCGGACTAACGCCTCCGGCCGCTCATGCAATCCAAAGGTCGGTCGCGACGACCGGGCCATGATTGGCTACTAAAGCGATCGGAACCGCCGCCGTGCCACCGGTTCCGTCGGCATCGTAATACAACGTCCCGGAGGATGGATCGTATACCACCCTGTCACTGGCATCGTGGGCGTTAGCGCCCAGGTAAAACCGCTCGTCGTCCATCGCCAATCGACCTAAACCACCCATGTTCTTACAGACGGCATCGTCCAGTTGAATACGGTCGGTTCCGCTAGCGAAATCCAGCATGCTGTCGAGATTGGCCTTCGAAAACTTGGTATCAAAAACGAAGATGTCCTCGCCATCGCCGCCGATCAACACATCCTTACCTTTCAAACCGCGTAGCACGTCGTTGCCGCCGCCGCCGTCCAGGCGATTACCGACGTTGCCACCGCTTAGATAATCCGCTTGATCGCCGCCGATCAGGTTTTCTATTCCGACGAAACGGTCGTTGCCCACGCCGGTCGCTTGCGTGCCGCTGGTCAGCAAACTCACCGATACGGCACTACCGGCCTCGGCAAAGGTGACGGTATCGATACCGGCCCCGCCGTTAAACAGGTCGTCGCCCAAGCTACCGAGCAGCCAATCGTTGCCGGCTCCACCCAACAGGCTATCGTTGCCCAAACCGCCGTCCAGCGTGTCGTCGCCGGCGGCACCGGTCAGTACGTTGCCGCCGCTATTGCCGGTGATCGTATTCGCCAAGCTATTGCCTTTCCCGGCGATGGAGTTGGCGCCGGTCAGTGTGAGATTTTCCAAAAACTTGGTCAGCGTAAAGCTAACGCCGGCTTCCACGGTATCGACGCCCTGCCCGGCAAGTTCCACGATTTTGTCCTTGAGGTTATCGACGATATAGGTGTCGTTACCGGCCCCGCCGATCAGGTTGTCGGCGCCGGTCCCGCCGTCGAGCCAATCGTCGCCGGCCAAGCCGTTCAACGTATCGTTCCCCCCCAAGCCGAAGATCGCATCGGCCCGCTCCCCGCCAAAATAGCTTATCGCGTCATCGTTTCCGACCGTGGTGGCCACGGTATGGATGGTGATTTGAACCGGATTGCTGGTCTGCCCCTCGCCGTCGCTGATCCGAATCGTCAGAACCCGCGACTCCGGGTTATAGGAATTGGCTTGCGGGTCGTTTTGGTAGGCCAAGGCTTGGATTAAGGCCTCGATCGCGGCCGGCGTCGCATAATCGGTCGTAAAGTGGCAAACCAATCGCCCGCCGTGCGCCCCGTTCTCTATCGCATCCAACTCGGCAAATGCATGGCCTTCGAAGGACAGCGTCCGCCCGGACACTTCGATACCGCCCACGCCATCCACGAAAGACAGATTGTCGCTGTATAAGCCCGCGAAATAGGGATCGTAGGAAACCAGCAATTGCCCGCGCACCAAGTTATTGGTAATAGCATCGCTGACAACGACGTCGCCGTCCACGATTTGCGGCGTCCGGCTTTGGAACGGCCCGGCGAAGGTCGCATCGTCCACGCCCGACAGCACCGGCAATTGATTCACCGCGAACGTCAAATGACGGTCATCCTCGACAGTGGCTAGTGCGAGTACGTTTTTCCGCAATTCAGCGGCGACCGCAGCACTATCGCCGCCGTATTGCGAGTCGCCCCAGGTCACTACTGAGCCGTCCGCCCGCAACGCTGCAAACGCCACGCCACTGCTGACCAGTTGCACGACATCGACCGTGCCATCCAATGCGGCGCTCACCGTACGACTGTCTCCGCCGGTGAACGCATAGCCCCACGTCACCACCGAGCCATCGGCCCGCAACGCGGCAAAGGCGCCATTCGTGGCGCAAACGCTCACCACGTCGATAGTCCCGTCGATTTCGTCCGCCACGGCCGAGCTGTCGCCGCCGTATTCCGCATCGCCCCAAGTCACGACCGAACCGTCGGCACGCACCGCGGCAAACGCATTCTCGGTCGCATAGATTTCCGCCACGTCCACCGTGCCGTTCAGCGAGCTTGCCACGGAACGACTGTCGCCACCGTCGGATGCCCGTCCCCAGGTCACCACCGAACCGTCGGAACGCAATGCCGCGAACGCATACAACGAGGAAAAAATCCGCACCACGTCAACAGTGCCGTCCAATTGATCGGCAACCGCGCCGCTGTTACCGCCCCACGTCGATTCGCCCCAAGTCACCACCGAACCATCGGCGCGAATAGCGGCGAAGGATACGAAATTCGCCGCGATGCTCAGCACATCCAGCGAGCCATCGAGTTGACCGGCAACCGTGCTGGCATCGCCGCCGAACGGTGAAAATCCCCAAGTAACGACCGAGCCGTCGGCGCGAAGCGCGGCAAAAGCATAGCCGGTAGAAGAAATGTCCAGGACATCGACCGTACCGTCCAACTGACCGGCCACGCCGCTGCTATCGCCGGCATAATACGACGAACCCCAGGTCACCACCGACCCGTCGACACGTAAGGCGGCGAAATCCTGGCTGGTTGAAAACACTTGTTCCACATCGATCGTGCCGTCCAGTTGCGCCGCGATCGGGTCCGAACTGTTGAAAGCGGCGATGGAACCCCAGGTCACCAACGATCCGTCCGCGCGCAACGCCGCAAACGCGCCGAATTGGGTCGAGAACATTTGTAGCGCCGGCACGCTGCCGTCCAGCGCTTGCATCGCGTCGCGGTAATCGCCGAGGCTTGCGCCCCAAACCGACACGGAACCGTCCGCATGCAAGGCGGCGAAACTGGCGCCGGACGAATACACATGCACGACATCCTTCTCGCCGTTGAGCTGGCTAGCCATCTCCCCGGAATAATCCGTAGTCCCACCCCAGGTTATCACCGCACCATTCGTTTTAATCGCGGCAAAACTAAACGGATTTTGCCATGCACCGGCCGTGTGGCCTGGAAATAACCAGGTATTGGCATCATTGATATTGCTCAGCAAGCCGGAGTCAGACAGGCTGGGCGCCTGTGCCTCGGTCTCTCCTGCTTGCACTTCAAGCAGGCTGTTACCGCCCAAAGCCGACAGGCCGGTCATGTCCGCCGCCGTCAAGTCAGCTAACCGCCCGACAAACTGTCTAGCGTCGCCGCCGTTAAATTCGCTAGCTCCCAAAGACAAAGCAACCTCGCTGCCGCGCGAGTACGGACCGATCGCACTCAGCCGATCGTATCGAGCCAATGCCTTCGAAATTTGTTCCACCCCGTCGCTCGCGGCATCCAAAACAACGGTATCTATCATGCCCGCCAATTGCACGCACGGGGCTTGCCAACCGTCAATCCGCTCGTCGATAAAAGCAATTGGTTTAGCATCCGGATATTTAATGGCGGCGGTTTCCACGCACGGTCCTTTTTTTAGGTTTTAGGCTGAGGTTACTGGAATACGCGCTTCAATCCTGGCTTCGGCGCAACCAACACCACCCTTGCTCCGTGAACACCATAGGCCGCTTGCGAAGCCGCGAATCGAGATTAGATTCGAAACTGTGGCGTAACCAGGCAATAGTAAACGATAGCGCCGGTTGAATGCGAGTTAATAGGGCGGTCGTTATCGACTGTGGCATCGCCCTCCAAACGTAGTCTTTTCAATGGCGTTGCGGCCAAACGACATAACGACAACGAATCCCTCCGATGGGCTCGACCTTTTGATGGCAGATCATCCTTGAAGCAGGTCGTCGAAAAAATTCCAAAACTATTGTTGCTTGCGCGGCGCGAGATAACGTTATTTAAGGGCTAAATGAATAGATCGATCCGCTGGCGGATGCCCTATTCCGCGTCGCCCGATGTAATACCGAAGGTTTCATGCAACACGCCAAGCTCAATAACCGTAAAGTTTACAAGATAAATATTGACGCACTTTACATGCTAGAGCTAAGCTAACTACCAGCCAATTCAAGGAGGCTAACTTATGAATTCACGTTTCTTAAGCTTGTATCTGCTCTGCGCGATTGGCTGTACCGCGTCTTTTTCAACTTTTGCATCGCACACAGCTTGGACCGTATGGGAATCCATGAGCGTTGACAATGTCTCCGGCATCGCCAACGGCGAAATTTTTTTGGATGACAACCCGATTCTGATCACATTTACAGGTGAAGTGAACGGTGGAAGCCATCTTAATGGCGTATCGAACTATTGGCTCCCGCCGTCAACCTACACTAGTGGCGAAGTAGACAATCCTCCAGAGTACCAAGGCCGAATAGATTTCTGGGGAGGTAGCAATAACATCAACACAATCACGTTCTCCAAAACAGTTGCGAATCCGGTAATGGCGATCGTCAGCCTAGGTCAAATTTCCATTCCATCGTCTTTTGTATTCGACAAACCGTTCGTCCTGCTCAATCAAGGTAGCGGATTATTTGGCGGCAGCGACTCTTCCCTAACTCAACCTGCTGAAAATACACTGTATGGCCTGGAAGGGAACGGAATTATCCAATTTATCGGAAATTATACCGAGATCAGTTGGAGCAATCCCCTACATGAACAAGGCGTTGGGTGGACTGTCGGGGTAATTGCCACTCCGCTGCCAAATCCAGCGGCTTTAATGCTGTCGGGATTCGCACTAATAATTTTAATTCGTTCAAAGCCCTTCCTACCGGATCTGGCCAAAACCTAATCAAACTTGGTGACCGCGCATATTCCAGATAAACACGAACACTAACATCGCTTTGAAAACTGAAATTTAGCTGCACATCCAATGAATCCTACAAACGGAGTCCGTAATGAATCAACGCCTACTATCAGGTTTTCTCGGTTTCTTTTTATTTGGAGTCACCCCACTATCACTCGCCGCCACCTATAACCTGGTTTCTGACTTCGAGTTCCCAGATCAAAATGGTCCGTTCCAGTACGGGTACGCGGAAACCGCGACAAGCGCTTTTCAATTGCTCGACCAGCCAATGACCAGTTTGGAGGGTTTTAGCGGAGTCAATGGTTGGATTAGCTCGAACTATGCGAATCAGGAGCCGTTTCCGCAAGTTTCGGTAAATTCCACGGATTCAACCTACTACGCGGGGACCCATTACGTGGCACCTCACGCGGTCTACATGCATCCAGGCGGTTATTTTTCTCCCATCGACTTTGCGATATTGCGGTTTGTCGCGCCTTCTGACGGCAACTATCGAGTACAGGGGGAGTTTTTTAGCGTGGATTTCGGAACCAAGTCTGTCGGAGTAACCGTCAATTCGTCCGCCGGTAATTACAGCATGGAAGCGATACTGGGCGCTTATACCGGCTATTTGAACGGCACCCCGTTCCGCTTCGATTTTACTCGGGATTTAAACGCGGGCGATACCGTGGACTTTTCGGTTGGCCGTTACGACGTAAACCCTACCGGCGATCCCATCGGACTGCGCGGAACCATTTCAACAGTCCCGTTAATGCCGTCTGCAAGCTTATTCTTGTTCGGATTAGCGTCAATGAACGTAACGCGCTTAATAGGTGGTCGAACCCGACAATCAAACTTAACCGTTTTACCGGCAATGAGTTTGAGATAACAAGATCGCATCGGTATCTATCCGACACATCTTCCCACAAGAAAACACGAAACCCCGAAGATTTTGCGTCTTCGGGGTTCGTTGGTATCTCTCGGTATTTTGATTCTACGAATCAATAAAGGTCTTTACGACCGGGTGCAAAATATAAGTTGAAGACACTGTCGCAAACCTCCTCGTCATCTAGACAAATAAAGATCGTTAACGGAATCGCTGTATCGTTCTAGTCCCTTGGTTTTTAGTGTAGTTCAGTCTTGTCAAAAATCTACAAATTTCCGCGCGAAGCGATCACCCCCTTGCCCGATCAGTGCTTCGTATGGCATTGGTATTGGAAACGTAGGGTACGCACCGCATACCGCATGATCTCCGCCACCACGATGAGCTTCTAAAAGTACGCGGTGCGTACCCTACGGCCTTGACCGTTCATCCTGAACCTGTCCAAACCCTAGATGAAGGCACGCCCTCTGATAAAATCAAAGCCAACGGGTATTTAAATACCGGGTTAATAATTGATATCAGCAGCGGTTTTTACGCACCGAACGACCTACAAAGCCCATCAACGCGCTACCGAACAACCAAACCGCTCCGGGTACCGGCACGGCTGAGAATTGCTGAGCCTGATAGTTAAGCTCGGAATCGGCGAACGCAAACACATAAAACTGGTTGGTGCCGGCAACGTTAGGCAAAAAGTCGTTGTCGTTGGCGACGAACAAGGTGTGATACAGCACGCCGCCATCGGTAATGTCCCTACCGAAGGACACGCCTTCGAGTTTGGCCGGAATCTTGTCGCTGCTGATACCGTTGGCATTCAGGGATTTCACGACATCCAAGAACAGCGTCTTCGGCACCGCAGTGGCTTGTAAAGCGGCGGTACTACCTGAAAATGCGGAAATGTCGGTAGCCCCGCTAAGGTCGATTTTAAACAATTGCTTGACCGCCGCGCTGTCGCCATTGCCCAGGCCGCTACCGTCGCGCTCGTCCACCAAAAACTCGTGGTCGTTGATCGCAACGATTTCGCTGACGCCGGAACCCGTTGTCAATTGATAGGCATATTCATGGGTTGCGCCGGTGGCGATGTCGATGGTCACGATGCGGTCGATGCCGGACTTTTTGCCGTCCTGCAACAAAGGAGCCTGCATGATGCCGACCAAGGTTTTGCCGTCCGGGGTCAATGCTAGACCTTCCATGCCTTTGTTATCGACGCGGCCGCTGGTGTTGCTTTCTTCGGTTTTGCCAACCGGACTCAATTTCGCCACATCCAAATTGGCCGGCAGGTTGAAGACGCGAATGCGTTGGCCGGTCGCGCGGTCGAATTGATAAACATAAGGACCGTATTCATCGGAAATAAACACGCTTTTGCCGTCGTTGGAAACGCGAACGCCTTCCGGATCGAAGCGGGCGTTGCTGGCGTTGGCGGAAGAAGCATCGGGAATGCCGGTCAATGGATTGGCGGAACCGAAGTTATCCGATCTGCCGGTGAAATAGTAGGTGTTATTCGCCGCGTTCAGAGCCGGCGCGCCATTGCCGACCGGCGTGACACCGTCGATTTGCTTGCCGATGCCTGCGCCATAATTCAAAGCGGTGGCACTGGACAGCAATGTGGTCGATACCAATTTAGGCGACAAATTGTATGCCAAGCCGGTGCCGGAATGGTTGGCGCTCAAGTCCAAACTCAAGGTTTGAAATCTGGAAATGTACGAAACGGTATCGTCCAAACCGCTGTTGTACGCGACCGCATTCGGGCCGCGATCCGGCGTGGCGATGAAAATATTGCCGCCGGCATAAGCCAATCCGGAGCCTATGCCGCCCAAATAATTCGCGGCAACCCCGTTTTCCAGGGTGCCGGTCAAGCCCGATAAATCGGCGTTCAGGCCCGCACCGCTGCCGGACAGGCTGCCGATGGCGATCAGGTCGCCGGAAGCGATCGACGCACTGGCGGCGGTGGAAAAAGCGGCGGCCGCGATGGCGGCGGCTAATAATGACTTCGTTAACATCGGGGTCTCCGTTAGTGTCTTAGTGAGAGTTGCTCAGCATGGCAACTCGGCTATCGCGACAAAACGGACCCGTGGTTTTCCGTCCCCATCTCGCGATGGGTTTGGCTTTAACATCGAGCTATTTTGATAATTACATATTGCAAAGCGATGACAACAAGCCAACATCCGCCTCTACCTTTGATTCGTCGCCGATCGGTTCTGGCGGCCTCGGTGAAATCGAGGCGTATTCGATTGACGGGAGATTGGTTTGATCCTAAAAAGGGCAGTTGGTGTGTATTGCGGGCCGTTCGTGCTGAGCAACGTCGAAGCATGGACGGCTCGCAATACACTTGCCAAACGGGTGAATGAAAAATCCCGCGCGCCCTTCGACAAACTCAGGACGAACGGAATTTTTCATCGCCAAACTGCTCTTTTTAGGTTGATAGCCTCATTGGAATCGAGGTTTCGGCGTTCAGCCATCGGTTGCGGAGGGTTTCCGGCGACTTGAAAGTCATTTTGCCGACCGCCAACCGGGGTTTGATGATCGGATGCCCCCTCCATTTGCCGAAGGTTGGTTTGGTAGGCCTGCAAGCTCGATTACATCGAGACCACATTCGATTTGCGCGGCTTGGTTTTTGGCGGCGGGACGCTTACGTCGCAGCTCAATCCGTGAACCAGCGACAATATGCCGCACATAAAAAAGCCGGCATTACCGCCGGCTTTTTGAGGCGAGCAATGCGTAAGCCTAGGCTTTCATCAAACGGCGGCGTTGCACACCCAATACGCCCAACAAACCGGTCAGGAACGCCCACGCGGCGCCCGGCAACGGTACAGCGGCGGGCACGATGGGCGACACGCTCAAGCTACCGGCATACGTACCGCCATTAGAGGCCAACCCTTGCACTTTCAAGAAGTAATTGCCCGCGCCGATTACTGGGACGTTGTTCAACGTAATGGTATTGAACGTCGTCAACAATGCTTGATAAAACGACGGGAAACCGGGGATCGGCAAAGAAACCAAAGTCGGCGCGGACGCGCTCGAGAAAGAACTCAACGAACCGGTCGCAACGAGAGCAGCGGACGAATCCAGCAACTCGACGCTAGCGCTGGCGATGCCAGTGGTACTGGTCACCAACGGCGACGCAAAATCGCTAGTCAAGCTGACCACGGTTTGAATAGATTGAAAGCTCAAGGCGCCGGACAAGTTGTAGGCGCTATAGGCGTTGTCGATCGCAAAGCTGTAAACGTCCTGAAACGAACTATCCGCAACCGACTGGTTGATCACGGTTGCCGAGGCCGGCGTTAAAACGGTACTCGCTTGGACCGTCGATACGCTGGATGTGGATAGTACGACAAAGCCGGCCAGCAGAAGTGATTTTACGACTTGCATGAGATTTAACTCCTGAATGATTAAACTTGCGTCACAGTTTACGGAGTCGGTAAAGCAAGCAACATTAGACCAAAGTACATTCAGGTAAGCCACGTATTACAGGCCGAACCCACCTACCTGCGATCCGCGCAACCCAATCGCGGCCGGCCGACCCAGACCATGTCGAATTGCTTTTCGCGTTTGCCACGACATTAGCACCTCCTCCGCTATACTCCGTGTCGAGTCCACGGAATTCGTCATTTTTGAACAACGCCCAGCATTGTTTCGCGGCGTTTTCTGTCCAAAACATCTAACGCCCACTATTTCCCTAGGCTCATTTCAAAACGGCAAACGCCAAATTCTTTCTAAACTCGGAGGTTATGATGTCCAGCGAATTGATTAAAGGAGAACTACTCCCAGACCAACAAGAAGCCGTATTAAAACTGATAGGAGACATACAGGCCCAGCTACCGTTTTTAATCGACTTATCGATAGAAGATAGAAAGGGGCTGCCTAAAATGGGCGGCAAGAGCCGAGCCTTCGTCGATCAAGGCCTGGCATTGGCCACGCAAAACACAGGTATTCTGCCGCGTATCTTCGATCTGGACGAATACCGCGCCGATGTCGAAATGGTCAGAAATCTGGAACCCCTGATGATGGCTATGAGACAACTGATGAAAAAAATGAAAGATACTTTTTTAGCGGCGGGCAGCGACGCCTATACCCAAACGCTAGTTGTCTATCAGTCCGCCAAACTAGCCGGCAAGGACGGCTCCCTGGATGAGCATCTGGATAGTTTGGGCAAACGCTTTGCCCGCAAGACGCCAGGCTCGTCTTCCGACAACAATCCCAAGTAGCGATTAACACGCTTGCTTAACGGCCTTGCCGGGCGCAATGCTCCGGCAAAGCCAACCTGCTTAGCGAAGGTAACTTTGCCGCGGTCAAGAGCATTCCGGCTCCGGCGCGTCCGTACTTTGCCAAAAGGCTTTCAAAGCAAAACCCCAAACGCTCGAATCATAAGACCCAACGCTTTAGCGGCAACAATCAACGACGCCATTCGAACAGGCCGACATCCGTTAGCAGCAAGCAGGCGCTTACGCTGAACATTCCCGACCGGCCGATCAACACAGAGAATTCTCCTATGAACATCCAACGTTCCGCGATCAACATCGGTCGTCCTCGGATAAACAGCCGTCAATTCACTAACAACATACAACGCCCGCCAACAAGCAGTGGGGCACGCGTCGCGATCACGGAAGCCCCGCTGTCAAACAAAGATCGTCCAGTGTTCAAATTAAACGCCTGACTATCCAACAATCAATGCCGTCTGTTAAAACAAGAAGCCTGACTTCCAAAAACAGAGTGCTCGACATTCATCAGAGATCGTCGGCTGTCAGGAAGAAATGCTTGAGTGTTGAGCGCCGACGCTTTCGTGTTAAAGCGAACCTCTTGCCTGTCCAAACGGGTATCATGCCAAACTGATAAGCGTCCGAGCCTTCCATGGCACAACAGGAATCGCCTATTGATGCGGCCTTTCGATACTTTAAGTCTATTTTGTTCAAGATCAAACTGATCAGCAACCAATCAGAACAAGCCCCCTCTTGTTCGCAACTCCACGCCAGGACTAACTCAATATTAAGAGATCAATCAAGAAAGCACAGTCGTCTAGAGAATCCGTAACTCCGGGGCATACAAAAAGACCTAATGCTGAAATAATTTGATAGTATCTTGGCTTCAAGAACAGTAACTGGATACATCACTTATCTGCTGACCTAACCGCAAAATACTCTAACACACGTACTGTTGCCAGCCCCTAGACTTCCCAGGCTTCCTGTGCCAGAATCCACAGATATTTTTAATATAGATACCTAAAAATCTGGCTGCCTCTTAGCCAGCTCGTATAGTTTTGAAAGAATACTCAACAAATAAACCAAAATGAATATCACGAAATACAGAGGCGACATAGACGGCCTTAGAGCAATTGCGGTAGTATCCGTTATATTATTTCATTACAATGTCGGAAAGTACTTCTCAGGCGGATACGTTGGCGTCGATATATTCTTTGTAATATCCGGATATTTAATAACATCAATAATTTATAGCGACATCCTGCAAAACAACTATTCAATATTAGATTTTTATCATAGGCGCATCCGAAGGATATTCCCTGCTCTTTTCTTCGTATTCTTTTGCTGCATATTAGCTTCCTTCTTTCTTCAATTTCCATCAGAATCAGAGTACACCGGAAAAAGCATTGTATCGTCAATTTTCTTTGTTTCAAATATATTCTTCTCCGATCTAAATGGATACTTCGACCATAAAATGGAATCAAACCCGGTTCTGCACACATGGTCACTTTCAGTGGAAGAGCAATATTACGTATTTTTCCCACTACTAATATATCTAATACGAAACCTTAGCCTTTCAATTCAAAAAAAGATTATATTCATTACACTAATTTCTAGCCTTGTATATTCCGAGCACGCGGTAAACATTAATTCAGTTAACGCATTCTATTTAGTTCAGTCCCGTGCATGGGAGTTATTGATTGGCGCATCCCTTGGAATAGGAGCTTGGCCACGAATTCAGAACAAATGGCAAATTGAAGGATTATCATTACTGGGACTTGCCGCATTAGTATTCAGCATATCCACATACTCGAGAGAAACGGTATTCCCTGGAATATCCGCATTACCACCATGCCTGGGCACAGCACTGATCATATATACTGGCGGTCTAAGAGAAACGGTGGTGCGAAAAACGTTTTCTTTCAAAACCTTTCGTCTAATAGGAATAATCTCATATTCTCTTTATTTATGGCATTGGCCTGTTTTAGTATTTGTAAAACAAATCCACAAACCACAGAACTACTTGCAAAACGCACTTCTAATCACCGCTTGCTTAGCACTATCCGCCATCTCCTGGAAATACGTAGAACAACCATTCCGAAAGCCACCCTATAAGTTGAAAGCAAAACCCACGATTGCTCTTGCACTAGTTACAATGCTAGCATTTTCAATAACTTCTCTTTCTCTAAGCTCTGTTAGTGAAAAATATTACAACTACCCACAAAAAGTGTTTGATGTTCTTGCCGTCTTGGATTACGACGCGGACACCAATATGCGCGCAGGCAAATGCTTCCTAACATCAAACTACAATTCATTCGACAAATACAACATTAACGAGTGCTTAGCGATTTCCTCGAGCAAGAAAAATGTTCTTCTAATTGGCGACAGCCACGCCGCACACTTATGGCCAGGCTTAAACTCAACGTTTCCAGAAGTAAACTTTCTTCAGGCGACCGCATCGGGATGCAAACCCATACTAAATAGCACTGGAGAAAAGCGCTGCACTGACTTAATCACTTTTATATTCAATGAATACCTACCAAAACAACATTTTGACACCATTATAATTTCCGGGAGATGGCAAAAACAAGATAGTTCAGCAGTAATTGCCACCGCAGACTGGCTAACAAAGTTTTCGAACAAAGTGATTATTTCTGGACCAATCAACGAATATTATCAATCATTACCCAGAATATTAGCCAAAGCCTTGGCTAACAATGAAAACGAGTCAGAGTATTTAAATAAATATCGCAATACAAATCCAAAGGAAGTTGACAACGAGTTTTTGAGAGCCTCCTTACCAAGTGGCGTGAGCTACTTGTCGGTATATAAAATCATGAGCGAACCAACTTGGAAAGTTTGGGCACCCGACCAAATGCCCATGCAATTTGACTATGGGCATCTAACTAAACCAGGGGCTGAACTTTTAATAAAGTCATCAAATTTGGATGATTTATTTTGATAAAAATCGGGCTTCCTAAACACTTCTAAAAAACGGAACGGCCTAATTCAAGAAATAAACTCTGCCAATTTACTAATAACCTGAGCGCTAGTGCTTTTTATCGCATGCATTTTCAGTTGATCCTTACCTGTTTCAAAGCTCGCCGAAACAATGACTTACGATTGGCTTAGTTAGCAAACTCCCCTGCGTAGGATAAGCACAGTGTCGGCGCGCTTGAAGCATGACCTCGTTCGGCTCACGCACTCTCAATACTACAGGAACAAGGCTTGGCAACATTGATCTTCTATGCTATACAGACTCTCACCCATTCCTGTAACAATTCTAAAGTATCCTCGTATCCCAGGACGGAAACCCCCTCCCCAAATTCATTGTATTTTTTAACCGCTTGCAAGCCATGGTCGGCGAAACATAGGTATGCCAAGCCAGCTTTTAGGAGAAGTTTATGTCAATAAGACTGATAGTCAGTTTAGCCTCGCTTTGTTTCTGCTCGGTATCCCTAGCCAAGGATTTTTACGTCGCCAGGAACGGCGACGACAGGCTGGACGGATCGTCCAACACGGTAAATGCCTCCACCAAAACCGGACCGTTCAAAACCCTCGGCAAAGCCCAACAAACGATACGCGACCTGAAAGCCGCCGGCAATCTGACCGAAGCGGTGACAGTACATATAGGCGCTGGCATCTACCAACTGAAAGCCCCGTTGGAGTTTACCGAGGCCGATTCAGGAGAAGCCGGTAAGGACATTACTTGGCTAGGCGAAAAAGGCGCCACGCTGATTACCGGCGGCCTACTGTTAACAGGCTGTCAAGCTTACGACGCCGAAAATCCCGAACAAATCCTCAGTTGCCCTCTGGACTCCACAATCACCGATAGCATAAGCGCCGAAGACAACAGCCGCATCAAGGGCAACGGCCCGGCGTTCGAAATGTTTTTGAACGAATACCGCATGCAACCGGCCCGCTATCCGGATTTCGGCTGGCTTTATATCAAAACCCCGTTGGACGCCAAAACCCAGTTCAGCGTTTACCAGAAACTGCCAACCTTCTCCGGAGACCTGAGCAATGCGCAAGTGCATATTTTTCCCAGCAACGATTACTTCGATCAATACTTGGGGGTAAAAAATCTAGATCAGGCCAACAATAAGATCACCTTATCTTCGGATAGCAGCAACGAATTAGCCGAAGGCCGACGTTTTTATCTGCAGAACGCCAAGGAATTTCTGACCACCCCTGGCGAATGGTTTTACGACAAAGATAACGCCCAACTATTATTCATTCCACCCTACGATTCCGTCCCGAAATCGCCGGTTATTTCGTCGACAAAAAACCTAATTAATCTGGCAGGCGCAAGCCATATACGCTTCGAAAACTTGACATTCAGACACAGCACCGGGAACGCGATCACTATCGTAAACTCCGATAGCTTGGCCTTCGACAGCCTGGAAATCAACAATGTTGGCGGCAAAGGCATTTCAGCAGACGACCAAACGGTTGTGGATGATAACAATACCAATATCAAAATATCCAATAGCGCCATTCATCACGCCGGAACGGGCGCTATTACGCTTACCGGCGGCGACAGACCAACGTTGCAAGCGTCCGGCAACAGTATTTATAACAACAAAATTTACAATTACACTACCAACCTAATGATATACGGCGTGGAAATAGGAGGCGTTGCAACTCATGTCTCTCACAACTTAATTGCACAAGGACTAAGCGGCGGCATACGTTTTACCGGCAACGACCACGTAATCGAAAAAAACGAAATCTATTCGATCTGCCAAAACAGCAACGATTGCGGAGCCATATACGCTGGGCGCGACTGGACATTTCGAGGCAATATCATCCGCTATAACTACATCCATGATTCTTATGGTTACGGGTTGACAAATGTGGATATTGCTAACAACATAATTCAGTATACCTACACCGGGGCTAGAGGCGTATACTTGGACGACGGCCTGAGCGGCACTCATGTGTTAGGCAACTTATTGGTAAACGCCGGAAACGCGGCAATTCAATTCGGCAATGGCCGGGATACAATTATTGAAAATAATATTATCAAGACCAATAAGCAAGGCTTATGGGCGACGATGTACAGCCCATATTACAATTGGGATTGGAATCGGGCTTCTTTGTTAACCATGCCGATTGACAGTGAATTGTGGAAGGCAAAATATCCTGAACTCACTCAACCAATGGCCCACGACACTTGGTTAGAGGGTAATACGATACAACGCAATGTCGTAATTTCAACAGCTTACAAGGGATATTCGCTAAGATACCAGCTCCCTGCACAAAGCAACGTAATTGATCATAATCTGGTATGGCACGCGAGCAGCGACATTAGGGTGGATTATAGAATTCCAGATACCGGGGCGTTTAAAGGTGGTGCACTTTGGAGCGACTGGATCGCCCAAGGGTTGGAAACCGATAGCTTAAACGAAGACCCTTGCCTAACCATCGTAGGCAGCACGGTTCGACTGACCTGCGACAACTCGCCGATTACCCGACTGGGCATCAAAAACCTCCCATCCGATATGGGCTTGGCAAAATAAGCTTGAAAAACTGAAGACTGCGGGTTTTAAGCGCCCGACACGCGAGAACCCTCAGTCCCAGGAACTGCCGCCCTTGTGATCACAAGGGCGCGACAGGGAAATAGTTAGTCAAGAATATCTGCCTCTTGCCTTGGTACCACGAAGTTAAGCATTACTCCCTTTTCAACTATCAGATTTCTCGACCGCGCCACGAAGCGAATCCAGCCACGCACCGTGAACGCCAACAAGGCGATAGGCTTTTCCAGGTAACGTTTCTAACCTACGATTTACTCTGAAAGCCTCCGGACGCCGCCACCCAATCCGGTATTGGAAGGCTGTCAATCGCGGCTAAAGCCGCTCCCACGCCACTGACGTTTATTTACCGGGGTGATGCAGCATTTTCATGATCGTCACTCTGAAAGTCACCGAACGGCCGCAGTAGCTCATCCAGTGTCGGAAGCCTGTCAATCGCGGCTAAAGCCGCTCCCACGCCACTGACTTTTATTTACCGAGGGAATGCAGCGTTTTCATGATCGTAACTCTGAAAGTCACCGAACGGCCGGTAGCCCATCCAGTGTCGGAAGGCTGTCAATCGTGGCTAAAGCCGCGCCCACGCCACTGACTTTCATTTGCCGGGGGAATGCAGCGTTTTCATGACCGTTAGGTCCATGGAACGGCTCTCACCCCAGGGGCTATATACTACACTGGTACTCAACATCGCGGCCCAAGCCCTCTCCTAGCAGATTGTTTTTTCTTGCGGAGTACGGTTTCATCAAAATTGTTAGACACAGGACAACGCATTATGAAATTTCCGATCCTTAGCTTGACCACCACGGCATTCATCGTTTTCATCACACCAGCCGCGGCCTTGGACTACTTTGTCGGCCAGAATGGAAACGATGCTTGGTCTGGAACTCGCCAGTTTCCCAATGAATCCGGAAACGACGGCCCTTTCAAAACCCTGGAACGGGCGCAGCAAGCAATCCGGACTGCTAAACAAAGCCGGGGACTCGACGAGACCATTCAAGTCAATATCGCCGGCGGCACCTATTATCTGAACCATGCCTTGTTATTTAGCGAAGCCGATTCCGGCACTCTGGAGCACAAAATCGTCTGGCAAGCTCAACCCGGTGCGGAAACTATATTGAGCGGTGGACAAGCCATTCAATGCAAACCGGACACAGACAAGCAGTGGCACTGTCCGTTTTCAAAAGTACCTGTCAAAACCGACTCGATCGATAAAAACCGCCTCCAAGGCAATGCTCCTGCTTTCGATGTCTATGTCAACGAGACGCGCATGACGCTGGCACGCTGGCCGGATCAGGAGTGGGCACACATCAAATTACCACTCGATGACAAAAGCAATTTTAGCGTGATGGAATCCATCCCACCGCTGGGCGAAGACGTCGGCGATGCTCAATTACATATTTTCCCCGGCAACGATTGGTTCGATCAATATGTTGGCGTCGAAACCATCGATAGCACGGCAAACGCCATCAAAACCGCGAGTCCCTTGAAATATAAGCTGCAATCCGGCAGGCGTTTTTATCTGCGCAACTTGCGCGCACTACTGAATATGCCAGGCGAATGGTATTACGACCGCCAAGCCAAAGAGGTCATTCTAATTCCGCCGGAAAAGGGTGGCATAAACAGCAGCCCCAACACCGCGATAGTTAGTGTTTTACCGAATTTGCTTATTGCCGATCATATAGCCAATGTCAGCTTCAAAGGATTAAAGTTCAAACATAGCGACGACACGGCCGTGATTGTCAAGAATGCCTCGAATGTGCTTTTCGATGGCGAGGAAATTAGTCAGACCGGCAGCAAAGGCCTGGAGATTAAAAATGGCCAACGCGTAACCCTGGCGAATAGTACGATTCACGATACCGGAACTCAAGGCGTCGTGATATCTGGCGGGGATAGAACTTTATTGCAATCATCCCGGCATTTGGTCAGAAACAACCACATCCACCATACCGGCCAGACTCTTTTAATGAGCCGTCCCGCCATCGAAATTAGCGGAGTCGGCATTGTCGTACAAAATAACCTTCTCGAATTTGGCGCTAGTAATGCGCTTATACTTAACGGCAACGAGCATTTAATAGAAAAAAACGAAATCCACGATTTCTGCCTACAAGCGGCCGATTGCGGGGCCATCTATTCGGGCCGGGACTGGTCGGCCCGAGGCAATATCATCCGCTACAATTACCTTCACGAGGTAATTGGTTACGGTATGAAGAGCGTGGATACTGCCAACAATCAGGCTGTTTACCAATCTCCGAATTATTCCATGGGCGTGTATTTGGATGACGGTGCCAGCGGTTTCGACGTCAGCGGCAATATTTTGAAAAATGCAGGCTCTGTGGCTGTCCACATACACGGAGGACGAGACAATAAAATTCACGACAACCTAATCGTCACCGACGATTCGGCAATTTGGGTTTCGCAAATGGCTGAAACCTTCAATTGGAGTGAAAATCAAAAGAAATTGGATACATCGCCCTACAAAACGGCGCGCTGGCAACAAAATTACCCTGAGTTGGCCGCACCGATGACAAACAAAACCTGGCCTGAAGGAAACCGGATAGAGCGCAATGTCGTGGTCAGCAGCAAATCAGATGGCCAAATCTTCCGATACTGGTTACCCTCTATTGGTACCGTGATAGGCAATAATATTGTATGGTCTACCGTCGGCAAGGTCGCTCTAAATTACTTTTTTAGCGAACAAGGCATGAAAAAATCGACCATCAATTGGCAAGACTGGGTTAACCTAGGAGTCGAAAAAGATAGTTCGATCGCCGACCCATGCGTCAGTATTGTTGACAAACAAGCAGTCTTTTGTCCAGAATCGCCGGTAAAGCACATCGGCTTTCAAACTATTCCGGCTGATATTGGCTTGATTAAATAATACCGTGAAAATTGACCTTATATTCCGCGTTCCAAGATTTGAGGCAATTTAATTGATGCTACACAATTATTCAGCAATCGGAAGAAGTTAGTTTGCTCTTGATGGTGAGGATATTTGTACTAGGCCCCGAATAGTTACGAATATGTTGTAATGCGGGTGCGGCTTCCGCCGCGACAGAACGCGCTCAATCAGGGCTGAAGCCCCTCCCACGACGCTGTTTTTCATTTTCCGGGGCGAAAGATTTTTTATGTCGTAAAAGCCCCCTCTCCTTGCGGGAGAGGGAAAATCCAAGGTAAGACATTGATTTTATTCTCCCTCACCCTGCCCTCTCCCGCAGGGAGAGGGTTCTGTTTCGACTTTTACGACTCTCTCCTCAAAGGAGAGGTGCTTGGGGTTGAGCGGAAATTGCAAGATAACACATTGTGATTCTTATACCCCTCGCCCAGCCCTCTCCCGCAAAGAGAGGGTTCTGTTTCGACTTGTACGACAGCCTCTGTAGGGGTGTATCCGTGGTGAAAACCGCTTCGTGACTATAAATTAATTCCTCGGCCAATAACGATCGACTAATTCCCGCGTCGAGCGAATATTGCCTTTGCTGGACGCACCAAAGACAATCGATTCGATATTCGGCTGGGCACAGACCCATTCGATAGCCTCGTTGGCTGGGATGGCGCCGGAGGCGAATACCGACATTGCGATGGCTCGGAATTTTTTCTCTTTCAAGGCGGTTTCGTAGGCCTCGAATCCGCCGGACATCCTGAATCCTACTTTATTAATATTCGCGCAAACGATGGGATTCTCGATGCCCAGTTCTTCCAATACGTCCAACAGCCTCGGCATATTCATCGTAATAAAACCAGGCTCAGCACCGTATCGCGCTTTTACGTGATTGGCAAAAATACGGAAAGCTTCGTTAAAGCCCAGACCCAACAAAAAGTCGACGACCACGTTCTGCAAGAAAATGACCGGTGTTTGCAAACCGGCGAACATTTTCATCTCGGCATCTATCAGCAAGGTGGTGATGCCTTCGATGTCTTTTTTTGCCAACGACATGCCGCCACGCATCGCCGAATCCAAGAAACCTTCTTCCGGCAAGAAGTGTTTAATCGCCCCCAACAAACCGTGATCGGTCATTGCGTTGGCGTATTTATGCGCATAAGGCATACAAGGGTAAAATTTATAATCGGCGTAACGAGTCGGGTTGGCGCGCATGTGGTCACAAACCAAGGCAATCCGCTCGTGCGTGGTGCACATAAAGGTTTTGATGCCTTCGTCGTAGGCATTGTCCAATACCTCGATCACGGCGTTGATGTCCTGAAAGCGCATGGCTTGCGCTCGCGCCTTCTCTTCCGACATATGATTGACGCCAAAAAATTGATTGTCGCCAAAAAGTAATTGGTCCATCTAATCTACTCCAGCCCCTTCATGGGGTAACTGTTAAAAACGGGTAAATTCGGCAAAGGCTAAAAGCGGGCAAATTCCCTGGTTACTACCCGCTCCCCCTCGTTCTGCGGAGATTTAAGACGAGGAAAACAGACGCACAGTTCGCTACCCTCTTTTCTACCCCCAATACCGTTTAGTTAAGGCTTAACGGTTCGCCCTGAGCGAACTCGAAGGGCAGAGGTTAGTCGTTCATGGTTCGACTAGCTCACCACGAACGGCTAAGTTAACGTATACTGCCACAATCGCGGCTAAAGCCGCTCCTATAACGCCGCGCCCGCCCGCCTGGGCGATAACGATCACCACCGGCCTATCATCAATTGCTCAAGAACGAAAACAGCCCGCCTTTTTTAGGGGCGGCAACCGGCAAGGCTTCATCGTTTTTCACCGACGGCCCCTTTTCGGCATCGGCAATCATCATCGCGATCACTTTGTCGGTTTCGGCCGCGCTGGCAAACGAGTTGACGTTTTCGGCACGTCTTTCAGCGATACATTTAACGAAGTAATCCAATTGCGCGGAGTATTCCTCGCCGCGCACATAAAACCAGACTTCTTCCGTCAACGCGGTGGTGTTGTTGACATTCCAGCCTTGTTGGTAACCGGCCGGTATCGTGGCGGTATCGCGCAAATAAACTTGCAACTCCTGGCGGTCCGCGATGATCCTACCCTTGGCGCCCCAAATGCTGAATTTGGTGCTCATTTTGCGATAAGACTCGTCACTCCAGTTCACCGAGATTTGCGCATTCATGCCGCCGGGGTAATACAAAGTGCCGAAGACCTCGTCATCGGTCTCCTTAGAAAATACGCTGTTCAAGACACTGCCGCCAACGCCGAGCGGCATGCCGAGATACCAAGTCAGCAAATTCAGCGGATGCGCCGCATAATCGTACAGACAGCCGCCGCCAGCGGTGCGCTGAGTTCGCCACGAACTGCCTTTGGGACGCATCACGACCGGGCCGTAAGCCTCGGCCAAAACGTGGGAGATATCGCCGATCAAGTTCATGTCCAGCAAACGCTTGACCTCTTGAAACACGCCGACAAATCGGTAATGGTAGCCCACCTGATTGACCAAGCCTTTTTGCGCCGCGATACCGGCCAGTTCCTCGGATTCTTGCGGATTGAGACTGAACGGTTTTTCGCAAAATACATGCAAGCCTTTTTCCAATGCCTTGCGAACCATCGGGCCGTGCATGCTGGACGGCGTAGCAATCACCACCGCATCCAGTTCGGCATCCCGCAACATGACGTCGTAATCGCTGAACGTCGGCACCCCGGTATATTTATTTAACACGTCCAGGACATAGCCAGTCGCGTCGCAGATCGCCGTTACCTGCACATCGGGATGTGCATTAATAATCGCCAGATGCGACAACCCCATTTTTCCCAAACCTACAACAGCTACACGAACCACCGCATTACTCCTTTTCAATTAACTTTTGCTCGCTGAAACCGCCGCATTAAGCCAGCCGCGGCTGCCTCGGCGACGAATATAAACGACCACCAATAACGTTTAGCCCTTAATTTGGGCTGAATGATCAGCCTGAATACCCACTCCAATCCCAGCGCGCGTATCCATTCCGGCGCCCATGGCACCGCGCCGGAATGGTAATCGAAGGCCGCGCCGACCCCAACCATCCAGGGCGCGCGAACCCGGTGCAAATGCTTGGCGATCCAAGCTTCCTGCTTTACCAACCCCAAGCCGACCCAAACGATATCGGGTTTGGTCTCGTTAATCATGCGAACGACTTCCTCATCCTCTTCCGCGGTCAGTTCCCGAAACGGCGGGCAATAGGTGCCGACCACCTGCATTTGCGGAAATTGTTCTTTCAATTTCTCCGCCATTAAATCCGCGACGCCTTCCTTGCCGCCGTAATAAAAATGCCGCCACCCTCTGGACTGACCGTATTCACTGCAATCCAATTGCAAGATAGGGCCATTATAGCGGTTGATTTTCAAGTCCCAAAAATAACCGGCCGCGATGACGCCTACGCCGTCGCACAATGAAAAGTTAGCGTTTTGAATGAATTTTAAATGATCCGGGCGGCGCAAGGCGTGATACATCGATTCGGTATTGGTAATCGAGATGTATCGGCCGGTTTCGCCCTCTGAAATCGCCCTGGCCATTTCGGCCAAAACGTCTGCGTGGGGCCCGGTATAAACGGGCATTCCCATCAACCTGTCTGTAAAGGTTGTCACGACAAAATCCTCTGAATAAATAATTGAGTAACCGCTAGCACGATGGACACGGTTTTTACTCTTATGTCCAATGACCTCAAAGAACAGCCACGAGGAAGCGTTTTTATCCCTGCAAGATCGGCCTTTCCCAACTCGGCGCCAGGAAAGCCAGCCACAGAGAATTGGTTCTCGACAATGTGCCTTATTATACGGTTGCCGAACCCAGGACAATTGCCTTAAAAACAGTTTTCCGTTGAGCGCTCTCGGAAAACTGTAATACCCTGGGGAAACCTTACCCTATTTTTTACGCTCCATCGCCAAACAGCGCTCCATGCCATCGACAAAATGATCGATCATATTCGTCAACGTATAATGACGCGCGGCGGCCAACGCATTGGCGCGTATCCGCTGGTACGCTTCGGAATCCCCAAGCAGTGTCACAATGGCGTCGGCATAGGCATCCGAAGCGCCGTTAACAACCAATCCGTTCTCACCGTCCTTCAAATAAGCGATCTCGGGACTATGTCGCGCGTCGGACGTTGTTACCATCGGCAAACCGGCACAAAACGCATCCAATACGTGCAAGCCAACCAGGCCGGGATTCAATATTACGTCGGCCAGGCGATAATAGGCGGCTTTTTCTACCCCTTTTCGAACGCCCCGCCAATGCAACCATGGGCGACTTTCCGCTGCCGCCTGAATTCCCGCCGCGCTGGGTCCGTCGCCAATAATCACCACCTGAAAATCCGGAATCGACTCGCGAATCCGGTCGGCCGCGGCGACCAGATAGTCCAACCGCTTATCCGGATAAAGCGATCCGCAATACAATCCAACGCGACTGGTATCGCCAATACCCAACTCGGCCCGAACTTCACGCAATCTGTCGTCCGAAATCGCCGCCAAATCGGCTTCGAATCGTTCGTTGTCAATCGCATTGTCCAACACAGTGATGCGTTCGGCGGGATAACCATCCGCGATTAAAATATCCCTAGTCATGTCGGTGTAAGCAAACCACCAATCGACGCTATCGACCATGTATTGTTTCCATCTTTCCCTCAAACCGCTGGGTTTCGTGGTCTGGAAGTTACGTCCATGTCCCCAATAGGCTAGCTTCTTTTTATGAAATCCGCGCAGCAGCAACCAGGGGTAATTGGACACCAAACGATTTTCCTGCATCACTACCACAAGTTCCGCATCGCGATGCTCCGTCGGGTAGGGCTGCCAAAGAATATCCTTGCCGCCAATAGACACGTAACGATTAACGACGACGCTGGCCCAAGGCAAAGTGCCAACATCGCGTTTCTTTTCCTCCCGCTTGGTTGGCTGCCCGTGGACCAAATGCAAATCAATGCCTCGAGCGGCACTGGCCGAACGCAAGCCTTCAAATAATCCCAAGCGATAATGCAACAACCGATGTTGCAAAATGACGACTTTTTTCATGTCCTATCCAATCGATTAATCAAGTATTGAATTTTTTCCCGGTTCGATAACCCAATGCTCGTAACCTCTTTCCGATGATACGAAACGTCCGGAATTGATGGATGCTTCGTGCGTATCGATAGTTTCCTGATCTTTAAAGCGCACGCCCACCTTCTGAGCCGGATTACCTGCAACGATCTCATAAGGTCCCACGTCTTTCGTTACCACCGCCCCAGCCGCGACAATCGCACCGCGAGAAACCGTGACCCCGGACAGGACGATGGCGCCATAACCAATCCAAACGTCGGCACCGATTACCACTTTGTCGTTTCGATAAGGATTCGGTGATGATTTGCTGTCTATCCACGGAGAAAACCGAACAGGAATACCAACGCATCGAAAGTCGTGGTCCCGCCGCCCCACCAACGCAACCCGATTCGCAATTAAAACGTAGTCGCCAATATCCGCGTTGGTTTCCACCAACACATCCTTACCAATATAGACACCATTGCCAATAGTGATTTCATTCGGCGCCCAAAAACGACCGCGCGCGCCGATATGCAAATCGCTACCGACCCGACTAATCGACCTCGACCGCAATACTTTCAAGCGAGTCTGCACTCGCCTGCCGATTGCCCATAGTAATTTCAACATGTATTACTGATTACCAAAGAACTTCATAGTCAAATAATAGGTGCGAGCGAGCATTAAACTCCGCGTCAAACAACAGACCTGCTCATTAAAAAATACCTGAAATACCCGAACAACACACGAGCAATATCCAGAACAATATAAAACGGAAAGATAAATAACGGACAATTATTCCAACCATACCACCAGCGCGCCCGCAAATTAGCCGGAGATTTAATATTGGTTAGAAAGTTTAATAGTTTCTTGATTGAAAACCGGTCGCGCACAGCTGTCATTCCTGTCGCATCGATATACGAATACACTCGACAGCTTTGAAAAACATAGGCCTGGTACCCTGCCCGGCTAGCCTTGTGCCCGAAATCGTAATCAGCCGCATAATGAGGCAGCCGAACTTCGTCGTACAAGCCGATTTGGCGAAACGCTTCAACGGGTATCAAAGTCCCCCTTCCGGAAACCAAACTAACCTGCATCGCGTTTTCGTCACCCGGGCAATGATCTTGAGTGAAATATACCGCCCGGTCTTTAGCCCCCCACCAACTCTGCCGAAATCCCTCTCTAACTCTTTTACCGGTAGCAATGTCGTGAACCACTGATGTCAACAATGCGTGCGGGTATTTAGCCACTTGAGCGGCCATTTCAGCCAAATAATCCCCCGGCAACTCGGTATCGTTATTCAACGTCAACACACAGTCATCGGGCCCGGCATGCCGCAACACATACTCAACACAGAGATTTATGGCGCCAGTCCACCATAAACTGTTTTCTGCGCCTATAACAATGACCTCAGGAAAAGATGCTTTTATAAGATTAGTCGTATTATCCGTAGATCCGTGATCGCAAACAACTACGCGATAGCTTTTATAGACCTGGTCGTGAATCGACCTCAAGCAACTCAAAGTAAATTCAACTCGATTAAATACGGGAATACAAATCCAAATCATCATTACTTAATCTCGTTTTTTTCAGAATAATTTAGAAACCAAAATGACACCCCACAAAAAAACCATAAAACATACCCGCAAGTAGTCATTGTCGTATTCATTGCGGAAAACACAAGAAAAAACAACACAGAGCTAAAAATATAAACACCTTGCAACCGAAACGCATCTGATTTAACAAGCTTACGTGCCGCAAGCAAAGACCTAAATATAATAACAACCATTAAAAAAGTACCTAACAACCCAGCCCCCATTAGGGAGGAATAGATAAAATTGTGCGGATGATATATATTAAAATCTCTTGGGCTAGTATCCGCCCTTTTTATAACACCCGCCAACTCCGAGTACGCCAAACCTGTCAAAGGCCTTTTCTCTAACTCCTCCAAAACCACAACAATAACTCTGGCACGAACAATCGTTGTTTTTGTTGGTACAAAGGTTTGCTCAACGCGATCTAACAGTTTGTCCAACATATTAATCTTTGCAAACGATTGGAGAGCCATTAGCGTAATAACGACCATAATTGCAGACAACAATACCATGAAAAGGGTCTTTATCTTCTTCCCTTTAAACAAGGAGATTGAGATTACTGACAGACCTAACGCAATAAATGCAGACCGATGCCCAAGCATTAAAATCCCAGACATCGGTAAAAAAGCCAAATATTTTTTATACTCCCAACATATAAAAGCTACCACCCCAATACCTAAAAGTATTGCGCCATCACCATAACCTAACCTCAAGGTATCTTGGCTGTGAAGCGCCAACTCACTATCCACAGACCCATATAACAAAGGCTGATAGAGCGGGAACAGCAAAGCTAAACACCCAGTAAAAACCATTATTTTTTTGAACTGAGCTACATCTTTATACACAGCCAAAGGAAGAAAGAAATAAAATGCCTGAGTATCTGTCATAAACATTCTAATCAAGCTATCAATAGGCATGTTAGCCAAAAACCCGTTAATCAGCTTCCCCGCAAAGAACAACAAATACAACAAAACTATCCATATAGTTCTCCTAGCAAACTTTCCATACCCAGTCATTTCACCAAGGAAAGCCGCCCTTACTAGAAAAACCACCGAAAAACAAGCAGCCATAGCGTACAACAAATCAAGCGGAAATACGTTAACACTACCCAAAGAAACTTTTACTTTAGCCATAAAAGCTCTACTTGCAAGTCCGCTTATAAACAAATAAGATAATGCCAAATATGGGATCATAACAGGCCAAAGAGCCATGAAAAAGGCAACAATAAAAAAAACAGTAATTTCTAGCATAATTGTAATTCTACATTAGCATTAATCATCAACAAGACGACCTCACCCGTTTAACAATCGATCAATTAATGAGCGCGTGTATCATAAAGATATATGATACGATTAATCTTCTACCAACCCAATTAGTAGCTAACATCTTAATAATCAAAACTTAACCAGAAAACACAAAAAGCCATACAAGACCTAAACATTAAAACACTTTCCTGCTTCAAATCTAAAGAAAG
This sequence comes from Methylomonas sp. LWB, assembly GCF_001856095.1. Taxonomy (NCBI): domain Bacteria; kingdom Pseudomonadati; phylum Pseudomonadota; class Gammaproteobacteria; order Methylococcales; family Methylococcaceae; genus Methylomonas; species Methylomonas sp. LWB. Next base: position 68,994 of record NZ_MKMC01000009.1, on the reverse strand, counting down.
ACAACTGATTAGTAGCTAATACAAAACAGGCACAACCTTGAGCGCATAAATCCTTAAACGCTATAGGAATATCCTTAACAGTTCAACACAAAACTGACAACAGAATAAGAAATCCGCCATACTACGCAAACGAACCAGTTGCTGACCTTACTAAATTAGCCAAACTTTAGCGACCCAAGCTCGCGATATATCTCAATGGTTCTTTCCGCATTTATAGCCGAGTTATAGACTTTAACTGAATTTTCGAACATCTCAGCAATCTTATCCGAATTATCTAAAGACAAAGCCATTTGCAATTTCTCGGCCCAATCATCAACATTTCCAGATATCGCTAAGTATCCAGCTTTACCGTTTAAAACCATTTCTCGCGTACCGTCCAAATCACTAGTGACCACAAGCGTTTTCATTGCCCCAGCTTCCAGAATCGGTCTAGCGAAATGCGGCTCGGTAAACGGCGCGGCGACAACATCCACCTCGGCTATATAGTCTGCAATATCGAAAATGACTCCTGGGAAAAATACTCTATTCTGCAAGCCATGTTCATTTATGACCTCCTGAAGATCCAATCGCAGATTTTTTTTGCCGGTCAATTTACGCAAGATCCGCTTAAATCTATTGACGTCCGGCTCTTTAGCGCCTTCGCCAAACAATACCAATATCGCATCGGAGTGCCGGTCGGCTATCGCTGCAAACGCCTTCAGCAGAGTCATCGCACCTTTAGCCGGCGTGTGCCAACCCAATATCCCGATAATTTTAGCGTTATCCGGCACACCGAGTTTTTGCCTTAAATGCGCCGGTTTGGTGTTGTGATAATCAAATTTATCAAAATTGACAAAGTTGGGAATTACCACACCTTTCCGTACCGGCCTGACCCTATTCAACTCAGAGTCGCATAACGATATCACTGCATCGGCGCAATATGCGATAATCTGTCTTATAATCGAATAGCGTATACGAAAATTTCCGTACTCCAAAAAATCCCGCATATGCCAGACCAGCGGAATTTTCTTCGACTTTACCGCAAGAGCTTCCGCAACCAAGACCGTCGAGTTCAAGTGCACAATATCCGGCATCTCTTTGACCAATATTTGTTGCATAGCCATATAGGCCGGTAGCAACTTGAAATAATGGCGAGCATAAGCTTTTAGATCGTGGTAGAACTTTGCTTTACTAGGATTTAGTGATTGACTTTCGATAGTGCAGTGGGGCAACTTGCCTAAACGCTTATCCACAACACATCGAATACCGGCATTTCGATAGAACTCCACCGCAGGCCCATCGACAATGAAGTAAACCACTATGTCATATTGTTTTTTTGTGTACTCCAGGAGGTAGAACAGGCTCATAGTAGCCCCTCCATTTGCACCGGTGTGATGAATATAAAGAATTTTTGTCAAGACTTAAGCTCCTTGATTAGGACAACAGGCATTATCCGCAAGAAAGCTCCAGTCAGCAGCGGGAAACTTTTTATTAGAATGTTTACTCTCCCAAATGCCTTCTAGCGTGGATAACAATATTTCCATTCTGTTGCGTTGCGTGTGGTGCTTCCTTACATATTCGGCGGCGCTTAACGCCAACGCTGTTCGTTGCTGCTCCGGTAAATTCAACAACCATTTTACTTTATCAACAGCCTCCTTCGATGTTTTAAAATAATGACAATGCACGCCATCTTTTAAGATTTTATCAAATTTTGGCGAATAACCGGAAACATATGGTATCCCCATCGCTATTGTATTAAATGGCCTATTGGAGTCGTAATACTCAATATCACTAAACTGAGGAATACCAATTGCTATCTCACATAAATTATATATATCTATTTGTTTGAAGAAATCAACAGGCCCTTTAGAACAACGAAACTTATCCCAGCCATTACCATACAAAGCAAACCGGTCTCCAAACTCTTCTTGCAATGTGTTAATTAAAATAGGCCTATTCCTAGCACCCGGAGCTGAAGCAAACGGCCTTCTAAACACCCATCTATTGGCCACCATAACTAAATCATATTCCTTGGACAGTTGTCGATTAACTGGTTTATTGAACGTAACATCATCATAAGCGGCAGGGAGTAAATAGACGTGCTTCGCTCCCTTCTTTGAAAGATAATCTGCCATTCGCCCCATCCCTTGGTTGAAACAAATATCGGTATATTTAATTAACGATAGCAAAGACTTAGGGTATGGCACCACCCAAAAATTTCCGAAAGGATCACCATTCTCATTGCATATTGCTGGTTTTGCGGGAAGCTTTAGTATCTTGGCCATTATTTTTTCATTTAGATGCCCTTCCCAAACACCATGCCAATATATTGCGTCCGCTTTAAAATCTTTCGCTAGCTCATACACACGTTCAGTCATGGCATCCCAACCGTGTTCGCGCCCGAAAATTCGATACGAAAAGATTTCCAGGGCTTCCAATCGGCCTTCCGAAAGCATGTCGGCGAAAATTTTTCGTCTAGCTCGTTGGTCCCCTTCAACTGACTCTACCGGCAAATACAACAATCTCAGTTTTTTCATAGAAAATATCTTTTTGGAAAAAATTTTTTTAACATTGCAGATTGTTTCAGTAAATACTTAACGGCAGGCAGGCGAAATGCAACATATCGACTCACCATTAAGCCAAGTCCAAAACCTATGATTGCGGATAGACCATCGATTGCCAACCGAAATATTTTGGGAATATTCTCGGGTATAAATTGGATAGAGGCATAAACCGTTACAATCGTTAAAGTTGCCATCGTTACTATACAAACCCCGGCCAGCAACGTTTCTTTAACCGAAATGCGTAATATCCGACTTAACTTTATAGTTACGACTATCAGCCTTACCCATTCAGTGATTACCAATGCCAATGCGATATCCACTACATCGCCGCTTGGAGCCAATACAAATAGCAAAAAGGAAATCAAGACCAACGCAAAAAACTGTACTTGCATTTTCACGCGCAGCTTATTCATCGAATTTAACGTAACACCCGCGACGTGGGAAATAAAGGACGGCCCAACCGATAACGACAGCATTTGCAAAATTGGAATTGCCTCCAGCCAGTTTTCTCCTAATAATACTTTTACAATATCATTGGCAGTTAAATAAATCGTCAAACTAACTGAAAAAGCGTAACTACCCACCAATAATATGCTTAATTGCAAGCTGTACTTCTGCTTTTCTCTTTGATTTCCTATAGAACTGACGATAGGAAATAGCGCCTTGGTTAGAATATTGGCGGGTTGTTGTACCGGCAAATTTGCCAATAAGTTAGCTCTACTGTAGTAGCCTGATATTTTCGCACCTAGTAGCTTACCAACCACCAAAGCATCAAGGCTGGCCGCCAGGAACTCCATGAAACCAATAACCGAATATCTTCCACCGTAGCTAAGAAAATGTCTACGCTGTGCAGGGGAATGCTTCAAGGACAGGGGAAATGGCATTGCCATATAACTCAACGCTGCAGTTACCGTTAGTTGGGTCATGACCGCACAGACTAACGCCCAAACTTCTAACCCAGAATACGCTGCGGTTATTCCAACTATGCCGTATCCGATAAGATAGGCAACAACGTCAATGATCGCTATCGAACGAAATGCCGTGTTGCGTTGCAATAAGCCTTGCGCAACCGCTGCAAAACCCGAAATCACAAAGTTTATCGACAACACGCGTATGACAGAAGCCAAACCCGGCATTTCATAAAATAATTCGAATACCGGCGCGGCCACTTGCACTAGAACGCAAAATGTAGCGGATATACCTAAGGAGATTGCCAGAGCCGCCGGTACATCCCCTTCATTCAGATCTCGCTTCTGAATGATTGCGGGTGCAGTCCCTATTTGCGCGAAAAAACTGAAAAATCGCAAACAAACGTTAGCAACAGCAACAACCCCGAAAGCAGACGGATCAAGAAGCCTAGCCATCACTGCCATAAATATCAATTGGAAAGCAGTTACAAAAACTGTCGATAAAGTCCCCCACGCGACACCGGAGGAAAGCTTTTTTATTTTAGTCACTGTTAGAATTTAGTTTAAATTCAGGATAGTTATTTGGCAAAACCTTTAACCAAGAACTCTACTGGCATTTTAGGCCGGGCCAGAACTAATAAAGCGACCGCATTCTTCCCATGATTCGTTTTATGATATTGGCCTTCTTTTTTTTCTCGGCGGGGTCATAAAACCCACGTTTGGCAAAATCCACGGTTAACTCGTGCGCTGCAAATAGCGGCTCAACAATATGTTTTTGCCATTTCCCTGCGACAACACCTGTTGCTTTGTAGGGCAACACGGCCGCACCGGGCTGTGTAAAAAAATCCCTATTTACGCATAAAATGATGTCATTTTTGCGACGCGCTCTAAACGACCCGAATATTTCAAATTGCCATGGATTCTCGTGGAGACGAATGTGGCTTTGCATTGTGCTTTTCCGCCAAAGACCTGCTTGCAATCCCAACAAATACCTGGAGCTTTTGCCCACTCGCCATAGCAATTTGTTTTCGGTTGGTTGCCAGGGACCAGAGCCGCCAAGCTCCATTAACCGGATGACATCGGCACGCCCTTCTCGCATCTCGTTTAAGAACTCGTGAATATATTCTTCTTTCACCGGCTCCTCTAAGAAATAATCTTCCTGAAAATACAATATATAGGGTGTGTCAATTTTATCCAAACAACGAGCAAGGCATTCACTCCAAGTTAGACGCCGAGTTTCGCCTTCCGCCACCTTTGAACACGATATATTAAGCCCATCGAATTCAAATCCCTTTAATTCCGTATTCAAAACAATCGGAAATTGGCAATTAGGCCAATAGCGTTTAAATAATGTAAAAAAAGGATCCCAACAATCTTCAAAGCTATCGGAAGTATTGACCAGCACAGTTAATTCTTTTTCCATTTCCAGTCCCAAGTTATCCACTTAATCAACTAATACCCAATTAATAAAAACCGTCAAAAATCGCTGAAATATTGAAACTTCAGAGAACCAAGCCTGCTATCTCTCTGCATTAAAACAGGCTTAGAGAAATCAAGAAAACCATCTCTTATACTTAACCGCCTAAATAGCCGGCATTCGTTAATGTAGCGGACTCTTTCACCAAGACCCCATAGCTAAACAGTAGACCTGCTGCTTAATTAAGCCATCAATATTATTTCACACAAAATAGATTAAACATCCGCTAAAATGTATCATCATTACCTCGAATGGTATTTAATTTAGATTCTAGAGATCCGATGCCTACCTTCTCGAACTACAAGCCATCTGAATCACGTATAATCATTGCAGCGTTTTTCCTAAGCGTTGTAACCATAGCGTTCTTTAACAATTACCCGCAATTTATATCCGAGCCCCCCGAGCTCTTAGAGAATCCTGGCTTTGAATTTGGCTTAGAGCGTTGGACTTACTCAAAGAAGGGAGTAGAGCTTTATTTTTCCGACCTCCCGAACAAAGTAAATCCGGATGATTTGGAACGCCGAGCACATGGTGCGACCGCCGTTTCCCTAACATCTAACGATTCCAACAGTTTTGTTTCCATCTATCAATTTATTACTCCAACGACTCCCGGTAGGTTGATCAAGCTCAACTCAACTTTGATGACCAATAATATCGTAAACGGCTCGGCGACTTGTAAAACGGCTCGTGTTGTATTATTGGCATTCGACCAGTCTGGCAAACCTCGATACGACCGCCCGCATGTTCTTATCAACTTACCGGAATCATCCGATTGGGCTCAATACGAGCGTATTTTTGAAATTAGCGCTGGCACTACAAAACTCCAAGTAGCCGCTCAACTGACTCACTGCCAGGGACAATTACTCGTTAAATCATTCAGCTTAAATCCAGTTGAATTGAATCCAACGTTTGTCCAATACAGATTGTGGTTATTATCCTTATGGCTTGGCTTCGGCGTTTGGATCACTGTAGAAGCTGTTCGAAGCCATATCGGCATTCGATCCGATTGGTTTTTAATATTTACAATACTCGGCATTCTATCCGGAGTATTAATGCCGGAATCACTTAAGGAAACACTTGGTCAATTAATTTGGCCGACTAAATCAATACTTCCAATCGAACATGAGGAACATTTAAGAACTTTTAAACTGTCTTTCGCCATTCCTGTAATTGACATTTACAAACTGGGGCATATCGTTACATTTACTTTTTTGCCAATCGCTGTTTGGGTTGGCAACCGATTTCGTAAACCAAAACCCCAACAAATCATGCAGATGCTAGTCTTTGCAATTTGTAGCGAAACGCTACAATTATTCACTGCAGGCCGAGGCCCGCAACTGGGCGATGTTTTCATCGACAGCTTTGGAATTTTGCTCGGGTTGGCAGTTACTATTTTCTGCCGCCGCCTTAATCTCATTTAGCGAGCCGCTTAATACGCCTGCTCCCCAACAAAGCCCTTGAAGACGGTCATGAACACAATTTTGATGTCCAGCCACAGCGACCATTGGCGGATGTATTCCAGATCGTAGTGAATGCGGGCCTGCATTTTGTCGATGGTTTCGGTTTCGCCCCGGCAGCCGCTGATTTGCGCCAAGCCGGTGATGCCGGGTTTCATTTTGTGGCGTAGCATGTAGCCCTGAATTTGCTTGCGGTAATATTCGTTATGGGCAATCGCGTGCGGGCGCGGGCCGACGACGGACATCGTGCCGCGCAGAACGTTAAGAAATTGCGGCAATTCGTCCAGCGATGTCCGCCGCAAAAACGCGCCCAGCGGCGTGACCCGACTGTCGTTGGCGGTGGCTTGCTTGACGGTGTCGCCGTTTTCGCACACCGACATCGAGCGGAATTTCCAGACTTCGATCGGCTCGCCCTTTACGCCGTAACGCAATTGTTTGAAGATGACGGGACCGGGCGAAGTGACCTTGACCGCGAGCGCAATCAGAAGCATCGGAATCGCGATCAGCGGCAAAATCAGCGCGCACAACACCAAGTCTTCCAGACGTTTGGCCATACCGTCCAACACCGAATTGAGCGGGGTGTCGAACACGCTGACTACCGGGATACCCTTGACGCTGCTGAGTTTGGATTGCATCAGGTTGAAGGTGAAAAAATCGGGAACGATATTCACCGACACCGTACTGTCGGCCAGTTCGCGGATCAACTGATTGATCCGTACTTCGGCGCGGAGCGGCAGGGTAATGTAGATATGGTCGATCTCGCCACGCTGACTGCGCTTTAACAATTCCTTGAAATCGCCGGTAATGTCGTCTTCTATCAACTCGCCTTGCTCGCGGCGTTGCGGGTTTTCGACGCGATCATCAAAGTAGCCGGCAAAATGGTAGCCCAACCAGGGCATTTCGGTCAGCGCGATATTCAAGCGCTTGCCGAGTGGATTGGCACCCAATATCGCGTAATAACGGACATTCAAGCCGTGCAAACGCAGAAACGACAATGTCGCTCGCCGGAGCGTGTGCACCAATATAATGCCCAACGGCACCAGCGGAAACCACAACTCGAGCACTTGCTTGGAGAATTCGAAATCCGGCTCCAGCAAGTACACGCCGCTGGACACCACCGCAAAGGAGCCTATCCACGACAGTAAAATCCGCAATGCATCGTCGAACATCGGGTCGCCGCGCCAACCGTGATAGATCTCTTGATGTTCGGCGAAGATACCGAACAACACGGTACAGGCGATGAAGAGGATCAAATACTCGCGCGTGAAAGGGATTTGATAGAGCTCCAGCGACGCAAACATCGACACAAAAATGATCCCGGTATCGATGGCGCGTTTAACCCCTTGCATTTCAGGCCGCAAGGGACGGATAAATCCTTTTGAGCGAAGTTGGTTCATATCCAGAAGTTATAGACTATTCGTTGAACATCCGATTGATCCGCGCTGATCCAATAATTTATCAGCACTTTATTTCAGCCCCATGAATCTAGGCTCCCTACCCGACTATCGATTCGGCCTTTCGGTGTTTTAAGTCGTTGCAAACACTGATAGGCCGCTTCTATAAGCCAGCCGTTCGATGCGGCGACTGGATTCAAACGTAACTGTCAGCAAAATGCACACCAGTTATCCCTGCTAGCCGGGAAGCCCCCGACGATTGCCATACCTCTAAACGCTGGTTCCACTCGTGGCCCACCGCAGCAATGTCAAGCGTGACCGAACACGCCATCCCGAGTGCGCCTTAAGGATACACCGATAAGCCAATCTTCATCAGGCACAACACGCGCTAAGTGCCCAGTGCCCGAGTTTTTTGCCGACCATCCATAGCGTTGCAACCGCACCATCTTGGTTCATCATCACGCCGACAAAGTCGCAAAACGCCTTTCGGCGATACCTTTAGCCTGCTAATCAATGCTTTACGACTCCCCGGCCCGAATGCGAGCATTCCCGCAGCCGTAAACAAACGGCCGATTTATACGCGAACGGCATTCCGATCTGTCGTTTTTAATGACATCCTAATGTTTTCGTCATCGGTTACCCCACTTTTCCAAGTTAATAATGATGCAAAAATCCATTCCGTGAAAGTTTTTCCAGGAAAAGTTCCGTCGCTTGTTCACGTCACGCTCGGAAAACGGTCACGAATTCGGCCTACACCGCCTTGGATAAATCGCAGGAAAGCCTCGCGCGGCTTAGTCATTTTGTTCCGCCCTTCCCGCGCGGACAGGGTGTTTGCGTGTTTATCCCCGCCCAGGCCTTTGACGGGCCAGCAAATGCTCCCAATTTAAATCCGGCTTGCGGTTAAAATCTCGCCGTTAACGTTAATTCGGACTTCTCATGTCAAATACCTTTATCTCTCAAAAAGCCATTCCTCCTCGCGAACGCCTGATCATGGCGCTGGACGTCGCCAGCATCGCCGAAGCCCAAGCTCTGGTCGAGGAACTGGGCGATTCCGTGGTGTTTTATAAAGTCGGTATGGAACTGTTTATGTCCGGCGACTATTTCGGCTTTATCGAATGGTTGAAGGCGCGCGACAAGAAAGTCTTCGTGGACCTCAAGTTTTTCGACATACCCGCCACCGTCGGGCGAGCGATCAAAGCCCTGAGCAGCAAGGGCGTGGACCTGGCAACGATACACGGCAACGATTCCATCATGGAAGCCGCGGCCGAAGCCAAGGGCAATCTGAAGGTCTTGGCGGTGACGGCGTTGACTAGCCTGGACCGGGGCGATTTGGACGACTTGGGCTTTCAATGCGATGTGCGCGAATTGGTGCTGTCGCGCGCCAAGCGGGCGCTGCAAATTGGTTGCGACGGCATCGTATCGTCGGGCTTGGAAGCGGAATTGATTCGCTCTCACTTGGGCGACAAGTTATTGGTGATTACGCCGGGCATACGGCCGGTCGACAACCGGGAAGACGACGACCAGAAACGGGCGGTCAGCGTCGAACAGGCCATCCAAAGCGGCGCCGATTATTTGGTGGTGGGCCGGCCGATCCGCGACGCCGCGGACCGCAAAGCCATGGCGGAAAAAATACAGCGGCAAATTGCGGCTCAGTTTGAATAAGCAGAGATGCAAACCGAGGTTTGCACTCCGGTAGGGTCTGTTCGAGTCGCTGTGCGGAGTGCAAATCTCGATTTGCCGTGTTCGCGGGTTGGCTGGCGTTTCGTTCGACGGCAAAAGACGGCATAATGGCCGGATTTTTTGATAGCCGCTTCCCATCCGCGCCATGAAACCAGCTCCCAATATCTATCTGATCGGCCTGATGGGTGTCGGTAAAACCACGATAGGCAAGCAGGTCGCGAAAGCGATGCAATGGCCGTTTTACGACAGCGACAAGGTCATAGAAGAAACCACCGGCACCGACATCCCGACCATCTTTGCCTACGAAGGCGAGGAAGGCTTTCGCAACCGGGAACAGGCGATGATTCGCCAATTGACCGGACTGGACGGCATCGTGATGGCAACCGGCGGCGGCTCGATACTGCGGCCGGAAAACCGCGAGGCCCTGAAAACCCGCGGCTTTGTCGTCTATCTGCATTGTTCGATCGACAAAATCCTGCACCGCACCAAACACGATACTCAGCGGCCGCTGCTGCGCACCGAGAATCCGCGCCAGCGTTTGCAGGAACTGTTTGCCATCCGCGATCCTCTGTACCGGGAATGCGCGGATTTTAGAATCGATTCCGGCATGTTGCCGGGCAAGACCGTCGTCAAAACCATTTTGCAGCAATATCAAGCCGCCCTGGAGAACCATGAAAGAGCTGCGAGTTGAACTCGACAAGCAACGAAGCTATCCGATTTATATCGGCGCCGGCCTGCTCGGCCAAGCCGAGCTGCTGACCCGGCACATCCGTTCCAAGCAGGTCGCGATCGTCAGCAACGACACGATCGCGCCGCTGTATCTGTCCAAGGTCTTAGCCGGGCTTGGCGATTACCAAACCGAAACGGTCATCTTGCCCGACGGCGAACAGTACAAAACCCTGCAATATCTGGAAAAGATTTTCGACAGGCTGCTGGCCAACAAATTTAGCCGCAATGCCACGCTAATCGCGCTGGGCGGCGGCGTCATCGGCGACATGGGCGGTTTCGCGGCGGCCTGCTACCAGCGCGGCATCGCCTTCATCCAGATTCCGACCACCTTGCTGGCGCAAGTCGATTCATCGGTCGGCGGCAAGACCGGCGTCAACCATCCGCTCGGCAAGAACATGATAGGCGCGTTCTATCAGCCGCAATGCGTGATCGCCGACGCCGACGTGCTCGATACCCTAGACGATCGCCAATTGTCGGCCGGCTTGGCCGAAGTGATCAAATACGGCTTGATCCGCGATCCGGAGTTGCTGGACTGGCTGGAAGCCAACATGCCGAAGTTGCTGGCCCGTGACAAAGCCGCCTTGGCTTATGCGATCGAACGCTCCTGCGCCAATAAGGCGGCGGTAGTCGGCGAAGACGAATTCGAAAACGGCGTACGGGCCACCTTGAACCTGGGCCACACCTTCGGCCACGCCATCGAAACCGGTTGCGGTTACGGCCAATATCTGCACGGCGAGGCGGTGGCGATAGGCACCGGCTTCGCGGCCGACTTGTCGCGCCGGCTGGGTTATCTGAGCGATGCCGATGTCGCGCGCGTGCTGGCCATTTTGCACGCCGCCGGCCTGCCGACCCGGCCGCCGACCGAGATGAGCACCGAGCAATATCTGGACTTGATGGCGGTGGACAAGAAAAACGTCGACGGCAAGATTCGGGTGATTTTGTTGGAAGCGCTCGGCAAGGCCTTGTTGCCGATCAGCGTGGAGAGAGCGCCGTTGCAGGCAACCTTGAACGCTTATGCCGGATAACGAAAATCTGACTTACAGCTACCAAAAGCGCACGCTGGATCATAGGCCCGAGCGCAGCCTATTGACGCCGGAGCGCGCCCAAAAGCTGGACTTGTTGGTGCATTTGCTGAGCAATCTGCAGCAAGCCCTGGTCGTCTGCGGCCCGCCGGGCATCGGCAAGACCACGCTGCTGGAAGCCTTGCAACAAAGCCATCGCGACCAGTGGCAACTATCGTTGTTGCGGGCGTCCGCCGCATCCAGTTTCGAAAGCATCGTTCACGAGTTGCTGCGCAGCCTGAACATCGATAATTTGGCGGCCAGCTTCGATTTAACCCGGCTGCGCGAGGTTTGCGGCAAACAGGCGGTGGTGCTGTTGATCGACGATGCCGGCCATCTGATGCCGGGGCTGATCACGATGTTGATCGAATTCGCCGATTCGCTACCGGGCCTGCATCTGGTATTCGCACTGAGCCACGACCAATTCAGCATCAAGGCCGGCACCGACCGCCGCATCGAAGACGCCCACGTCATCGAACTGCCGCCGCTAAAGCAGCGCCATTATCGGGATTTTCTACAAAACCTGTCGGCTCAACCGGGTTCCGCCATTTCGTTCAACGCCGTCACCGATCCGTTGATCGAAGCGCTGTACCTGGAAACCCACGGCATTCCCCGCCGGATACTCGAAGAACTGCCGAAACTAGCCGAGCAACAAGGCCGAACCGGCGCGCGCTGGGGATTATGGCTGGGAGTCATCGCGGTGATCGCCGGCACCGGGGGTGCAATGGTTTGGTTGTGGCCGAACAATGACGAGAAAACCCTCGTCGCCGCGCCGTCCCTCGGCAAGCCGACGAGCCAAGTGCTACCGGCCGAGCCGGTGAATCCATCCGCTCAGGCCCCGGCTGAAACGCCGGCACCGGCATCCAAGCCTCTTGACGGACCGGCGCCGACCGCGCAGGTTGACGAACGTCCCGCCGACGCGGCAAAACCGGCACCGTTGCCAACACCGCAATCCACCCAGCCGCTTCCAACTCCGCCGCAAACGACTAAAGCCGCGCCGGCCGAAAACGAACCAAACGCCGTGCAAACCGCGTCGGCACCCGTCGCAGCGCAGCCCGCGCCAGTGGCTGCTCCCAGCCTTCCGGCGCCGATTGCGGCAACCACTGCGGCGACTCCGCCCGTTGCGCCGCCGACACCGGCCGTGACGCCGACGGTTCCGAGCAAAACCGAATCCGCGACGCCGCCGGTCGTCGCCGGCAAGCCGCCCGAAAAGCCGGCGAAACCGGCCAAGCCGTCGGATCAGGGCGATAGCGACTGGATTGCCGCTCAACCGGGCACTCATTACACGCTGCAAGTCATGACGCTGTCGAATAAAGCCGGCCTGCCGCGCTTTTTCAAAAAATACGCGGAATACAGCGAGAGTCTGAAGTACTACACGATTCGCCAGGGCGATCAGGAAAAGTTCGTGCTGATTTACGGTTCGTTCGCCAGCCCGGCGGAAGCCAATCAGTTTAAAACGCTGATGCCCGGCGAATTTCAAACCGCCCAGCCGATCCGGTTCAAGGCCATTCAAAAAGACGGCAAACGCTGATCACTCACCACCTTCTCACCGATGACAACAATAGAAAACGACATATTCCTTAGAGCACTGTTAAAGCAACCGGTCGAACGCACCCCGGTCTGGATGATGCGCCAAGCCGGCCGCTATCTGCCCGAATACCGCGCGACCCGCGCCAAAGCCGGCAGCTTCATGCAACTGTGTACCAACCCGGAACTGGCTTGCGAAGTAACCCTGCAACCTTTGGAGCGCTTTGGCTTCGATGCCGCCATCCTGTTTTCCGACATTCTGACGATACCGGACGCGATGGGCTTGGGTTTATCCTTCGCCGAGGGCGAGGGCCCGCAATTCGCCCATCCGATCCGCACTGCCGACGACGTCAAGCGCCTGCCGATTCCCGATCCGGAAACCGAATTGCGTTACGTCGTCGACGCCGTGCGTCTGATCAAAACCAATCTGCGCAACCGACTGCCGCTGATCGGCTTTTCCGGCAGCCCGTGGACCTTGGCGACTTACATGGTGGAAGGCAAGGGCAGCAAAAGCTTTCAGAAAGTCAAAAGCATGATGTTCGAGGAACCGGCCTTGATGCATCAAATGCTGGACAAACTGGCGCAAGCGGTGGCCGCGTATTTGAACGCCCAAATCGCCGCCGGCGCCGACGCGGTGATGCTGTTCGACACTTGGGGCGGCATGCTTAGCCACGACGATTATCTGGAGTTTTCGTTGAGCTACGCCCGCCAGGTGCGGGAACTGCTGAACACCCAGCGCGACGGCCGGCAAATCCCGACCATCTTGTTCACCAAGGGCGGCGGCCTGTGGTTGGAAACGATGGCCGACACCGGCTACGACGCACTGGGTTTGGATTGGCAGACCGACATCGCCAACGCCCGCGCCCGCGTCGGCGCCAAGGTGGCCTTGCAAGGCAATATGGACCCGATTACGCTGTATGCCAAGCCCGAGGTGATCCGCGCCAAGGTCGGCAAGATCCTGCACGACTTCGGCCACGGCACCGGCCACGTGTTCAATCTCGGTCACGGCATTTTGCCGGACATCGCCCCCGAGCACGTCAAGGCGATGGTCGATGCCGTGCGCGAATTCAGTCCGCAATACCATCGCGCCGGCTGATGTGGTTTCAAAAGCGCTTGCAATTGGCGGCCAAACCGCGTGGTTTTCATCTGGTCAACCGGGAGATCGTCAACCAGCTGCCCGAAATTCGCGAACTGGAAGTCGGCCTGCTGCATTTGTTTTTGCAACACACCTCGGCCTCGTTGGCGATCAACGAAAACGCCGACGCCGATGTGCGCCGCGACCTGGAAAGTTACTTTTCCCGAGCGGTGCCGGAAAATGAACCTTACTACCGTCACACCCTCGAAGGAGCGGACGACATGCCCGCCCACATCAAGACCGTGATCCTCGGCAGCTCGCTGACGATACCGGTCGGCGACGGCCAATTGGCATTGGGCATCTGGCAAGGGATTTATTTATGCGAACACCGCAATCACGCGGGGCCGCGCACGATTATCGCAACGCTGAATGGCGAATGAAGAGGCTCTTATGAAAATAGCGAAAATTTCCGTTTTAACGCTGGCTACGATGTTCAGCGGTCTGTTATTCGCCGAGGAATCCAGCCAACCCGAAATGACCGTCTACCGCAGCCCAACCTGCGGTTGCTGCGGCAAATGGCTGGAGCATGCCGAAAACAGCGGCTTTAAAATCAAGGACGTGATCAGCTCGGACATGGATCAAATCAAGGCCCGTTACGGCGTGCCGGAGAAATTGGCGTCCTGCCACACCGTCGTCGTGGACGGCTACGTGATAGAAGGCCATGTCCCGGCCGCCGACGTGCAAAAACTGCTGAAGGAAAAACCGGCCGTCGCCGGCCTGGCCGCGCCCGGTATGCCGATGGGCAGCCCCGGCATGGAAATGGGCGGCCGCCAGGATGACTACAAAGTCGTGTCTTTCGATAAGGATGGGCATTACGCAGTTTATGCCGAACACGGTAACGGTCGCTGATCGGCTGGCACGGCAAACCCGCCCGGCTTTTACCAGCCCGGTTTAAGCCTAGCTAAACAGCGATAACCGAGAGTGGACCTCAAATCAAGAACGCCAAGTCTTGTGTTCTGACGCGGCTGGATTCGGCGTCCTCCGTCGGAATGAGGGTGTCGTAAAAGTCGAAACAGAACCCTCTCCCCAACCCCTCTCCCGCAAGGAGAGGGGCTTTTACGACACCCTCCGAATGACGGAATATCGTTATCAAATCGCAAATTTAGGTTTTTTGATCCCTTCATCCCGGCCACCTCTCGCCGGGCGGGGGTATTGCCCACTCCTCCGGCCATGTTGAATATCCGCCATTTCGCCAATACCATCGTCGGCAAGCCCGGCAATATCGGCGTGCGCACCGAGCGCATCATCCGCGCGCTGTCGGCCCAAGGCGATAGCGGCTATTGTTTGTCGCGCCAAGCTCAACTCAAATCGCCGGGCTTTGTCTACCGGGACATGGGCTGGCTCGGCCATCTCCCCAGACTGTTGAACGCCGCCCGAATTTACCTGGCGCCCGGCTTTAATCATCGCTATCCGGACGTCAAATTGTTCGAGTGGTTCGCGGCCCGCCACTGGCAAGAAGCCAGCGCCGGACCGCGGCCGATCGCCCACGTCTGGGACGCCTGCCCGCGATTGCTGACGGCATTGAAGACGGCCGGTATTCCGGTCCTGTTGGACATGCCGGTCGCACCGACCGCGTATTCACTGCGTATCGCCGAGCAATACGACCTCGATTTTCTGATGACCCATCGCAGCATGCTGGATTTCGAACAAGCCGCGTGCGAACTGGCCGACTTGATTGCCGCGCCATCGCGGTTCGTCGCCGAGGAATTGCAA
The DNA here is from genome assembly GCF_001856095.1 of Methylomonas sp. LWB. Lineage (NCBI taxonomy): Bacteria > Pseudomonadati > Pseudomonadota > Gammaproteobacteria > Methylococcales > Methylococcaceae > Methylomonas > Methylomonas sp. LWB. The sequence continues at coordinate 53,370 of NZ_MKMC01000009.1, read as the reverse complement.
CGCATCGGCGTGACGCCGGACAAAATCCGCATTGCCGAATTCGGCGTGGACCCGCCTTCCGGCCCGACTAAGCCGCGTCCGCCCAAAAAACCGGGCGCGGCGCTGGACTTCTGCTTCGCCGGCAACATTAACCGCCGCAAGGGCGTCGATCTGCTGCTGGATGCCTGGCGCGATCCGGCCTTTGCCGGCGACAACCTGCATTTGTGCGGCCGACTGTATCCCGAAATCGATGTCGCAGCCGCCACCAACCCGGTACTGACGCCGGGTTTCGTCAACACCTTCGAATACCTGCCGAATTGCGATGTGTTTGTCTTTCCCAGCTGGCTGGAAGGTTCGGCCAAGGCGGTGTTCGAGGCCATGGCCTGCGGACTGCCGGCCATCGTTAGCGATGCGTCCGGCTCGGTGGTGCGCGACGGCATCGACGGCTTCGTGATTGCGGCCGGCGACCGCGACGCGTTGCGCGAGCGGATGTTGTGGTTCAAGACCCATCCCGAACAAATCCGCGCGATGGGCGACAACGCCCGCGCGCGCGCGCGCCAATTCAGTTGGGACGGTTACGCCGCCAAGGTCGTCGAGATGTATCGGGAACTCGCCGACCGCGCCCACGCTTGCGTCGCTCCGATTGACAAGGCCGCCCGCTAAGTGGAGAATCCGCCGGCTACGCGGGGAGCTAGCCCGCTCAATCCATTGACCTATCACCCGTGTTCAGCAAATTAAAGTCTCTTCGCGAATATTTCCGAGTCTTTCTGGCCGACAACCGCCTGCTGTTCGCCGGTATCCGCCAGCGGCGCGGCGCCAAGGCCAAGGAATATTTGCTACGCCGTAACATTCATCGGCTGGAAAAAGGCTTGCGCAACCCGGAATGCCGGATTCCGTTCGGACAAGCCTATGCCGGCCAAACCGAACGCGACTTCGAAACCTACCGTTCGCAATTGCCGCCAGCCATCGCCGATTGGGGCGACCACGTCCTCGCCGAATATCGGCAACGACACGCCAATCCGGCGCTGCCGGTCGAAGCGCCGGCCGACGTCGCGATCCCGCTCGATGCACCCGACTACGCCAGCTTGCGCGCCGCCTTCGCCCAACGCACCAGTTGCCGGCATTTCATCGCGCCTGCCCCCGCCGGCGACGCCATCGCCGAGATCCTGCACGACACTCGCCATATACCGACGTCGTGCAACCGCGAAGCGTACCGGGTACTGATCGTCGAAACCCCGGAAAAACGCGACTGGCTGCTGGCAAACAGCATCGGCCTGACCAATTTCACCGGCGTCGAGCATTGCACGGTGCTGGCCTTCGTCGCCGATCTGGCGGCGGTGAACCATCCGCGCGACCGCCACGTGCCGGTCATGGATTGCAGCTTCGCCTCCTTGCTGTTCGCGCTGGCCGCGCAAAGCCGGGGCTTGGCCACTTGCTATTTGAACTGGCCGATCCGCCCAAACACCGATCGCCAATCCCGCGCCGTTCTGAATTTACCCGCCACCCAGAAGATCGTATTCTGTCTGTTGGTCGGCCACCAAAACCCCGCGCTTTCCAGCGGTAAGTCTCCGAAAAGCGGACGCATTTGCAAGGTTTGATCGTGAAAAAACAGGTATTGCTGACCGGCTTCGGCTACGAAAATTTCGGTTCGCGGCTGATGTTCGAAACCGTCGCCCATCATTTACTGGATGGCGCGGCGCCGGTCATCGAAATGCCGCGCGGCTCGCAGTGGCACGCCTGGTACCGGGGCTATTTCTTGATGCCGAACGCGCTGATCCGTCGTGGCTTGGACCGATGGTGCGCGCGACTGGCGCCGGGCCCGTTCGCCCGGCTCGGCTTTAAAACGCTGACCGACATCGGTACGGTGCTGGACATCAGCGGCTATTTGCACGACCACGCGAATGCGCCGATGCTGATGAACAATAAGTTGCATTTGCTGCGGCTCGCCAAGTCCGCCGGCGCCAAGATCGCGTTTTTGCCCCATTCGCTGTCGATTCAGCAAGCTGCGCACCGCCCGATTTTCCAAGGACTCTATGCCTTGGCCGACATCGTGTACGCCCGCGACGCGCATTCCCACGCCGCCGCCGCCGCGCTCGGCCTGCCCCAGCCCATCGGCCTGTGCTCCGACTTCGTATTGTGCCACCCCCGGCTGGCCACGTTCGAAACCGCGAACGACCCGGCAGCGCGCGACGTGCTGCTGGTGATTCCCAACTTTAAATCGCAAACCGCCGACATCGTCGCGGCCGCCCAACGCATGCTGAGCGCTCACGGAGACGCAATCCGGAAAGTGGTCATCGCGTCGTTTTATACCGGCGAGAAGGCCGCCTACCTTGAAGAAATCCGCGCCGCGCTCGCCGGTAGCGTCGAGGTTAGCATCGCGGCCGATCCCGAAGCGGTATGGGACTGGCTGCCGCGAGCGCTGATTTGCGTATCGGCACGCTACCACGGCTGCTGCCTGGCCTTATACGCGCAGGTCCCCTTGCTGACGGTCGGCTGGTCGGAAAAATACGAATCGCTGCTGCAAGCTTGGCAATATCCTCTGAATATAGCGGACGGCGACACCGTCGAAGCCGGGCGCGCGTATTATCGGGGCGCCTACCGGCAAAACCGCGCCGAGAAACTGAACGAAGTCCGCGCAATGTTTGCCGAGTTGCGGGCGCGTCTGGCGAATGCGGACTAGACCGGCATTGGCGGGTTCCGCCTACACCGGCGAAACCCGCCACGACAGTATTTGGTAGGGCCGGATGCCGGCTCCGTCCCACCCCCATCGCGCCCGAACCCGCGCGGTAGTCAAACCGATCTGGCTGCGCCTGCTCAGCGTTGCCTCGCAAGGCCTGTTTTTATTGGTCATGCAATGGCGCTGGCCGTTCGCGGAAATCGGCGAATATATGAGTTTGCTGGCCTTGTTCAATCTGTCAACCTTGCTGACGGCGTCGGGACTGGATAAGCAATTGATCCGCCGCCGCGCGGCATTGTCGCTCGATAAAGCCGCCAGCGACGCGTTGATCGATCGCGCCGCGACTTATGCCGGTCTGATCAGCCTAGCGTGGGCGGCTGGTCTGTTCGCCACTTTGTATCCGGAACCCTTATCCGCCGGGTTTTGGTCTATGTTGCTGTTCTGTGTGGCCGGTTGCGGATTTCGAATTCACGCCGCCAAAATCGCCGATCCGGAGCGTTACGCCGAGTTGCTGGACGCGCAATTGGCGCAGGGAACGGCGTTACGCCTGGGCTTGACCGCCGCGCTGGTTTGGTACGGCGACGCGCTGCAAATCGTCACGCTGGAATTATTGGGCGGCTGTTTGAGCAACTTGCGAATCTGCCGTTACTATCGGCTGAGCGTCAATCTGTCGTTACGCCGACTCGACCGCGACTTCCTTTATCAAGCGATGACGCTGTTTTTCTCCAAATTACTGCAACAGTTAGGCGTGCGTTATTTGCTACTGATTCCAGCCGCGCAAGCCGATTTCGGCAGCGCCGGCCTGTTCGGTTATTTGCAAAAGGTCTGCGGCCTGGTGACCAACATCGCCGACTTTGTGCTACAACGCCTGCATGTCCGTCACGGCCTATTCCGGCAAGATCGCGATTTGGGCGATCAATACCGACGCGGAGCCCGCTGGGTGCTGGCGACTTCGGTGCTGCTCAGCACCGGGTTGGCGGCATTGGCGCTGGCGCTGGAACAGGGCTGGAACGATACCTTGCTGGCGGCCTTGGCCATTTTGGCCGGCTCGCCGTTCTTGGTGTGGCGGACGACGCTGAGCAACGCCATCACCCAACGCCAAGTCTATTGGGTGTCGCCGCTGAGTTATTTGCCGGCCACGGCCTTGCTGGCCTTGCTGGCCGCGCTGGAGTTGACCCAGCCGCTGGCGCTGGCGCTGGCCTTGCTGGTCAATACCGTATTGAACGTGGCGACCGCGAAATTGCTGCTGGCCTGGTCCGCCGCGGAAGGGCGTCCGGCTTAAGCCCGGCCGTTCCCACGCCAAGTTTTTTGCTTGTTCGGCCGAAAAAACCGCTTCATGATCGTTAGTTGAAAATATTGGAACCGCATGCGCGTTATTTACATCACCCGTGCCAGCTTGTCCGCGTCCGGCGCCCAGGCCCGTCAAATCCTGTCGATGGCCCAGGCCTACCACGACCGGCTGACCGGGCAATTTCTGCTGATTTCGCCCGGCGGGTTGAGCGGCAATCCGCCGTTCGCGCACCGTCCGCTGCCCTGGTCGGCCAAGCAATGGCAACGCTATATCCGAGCCTGTCTGGCGGCGTTGAGCGGTGCTCGTGCCGAGCGCTCGGCTCTATTTGTCACCCGCGACATCGTCGTCGCGTTCTGCGTGATTTTCGCCGGCGGCCAAGTAGTTTACGAAGCGCACGATCAACCGCACGGCTGGCTGCCCAAAACCCTGTTTCGGCTATTGAACCGAGCGGGCCGCTTTAAAATGACCACAAATTGCCTGGCATTGGCCGAACACTACCGCAAGGTCTACGGCTTTAGCGACGCCAACCTGCTGCCGGCCCACAATGCCGCCTTTCCGGAAGCCTACGCGCCGTTGCGTGCATTGCCGAAAGCCGCGCTCAGACAACGCCTGAATTTGCCGACCGATACACTCTTGGTGGTACATACCGGCAGCCTCTACAAAGGCGGCGCCGAACTGTTCGAATATCTGGCGCGCGGCCGCGAACAGATCACTGTCGTGCATGTCGGCGGCAAGGACGGCGAGTGCGCGGTTTGGCGCGACTACTATCGCGACCGTGGCCTAAGCAACGTCCAGTTCGTGCCGCACCGCCCGGCGGACACGATACGCGAGTACCAGGTCGCCGCCGATCTGCTGTTTTATATGACAACCCGGCATTCGCCGATTTACTGGTGTACCTCGCCGCTGAAATTGTTCGAATACATGGCCAGCGGCACCCCGATACTCGGCGCCCGCATCGGCTCGATAGGCGAAGTCTTCGACGACAGCGTCGGGTTTTGTTTCGATCCCGAGCAAGCGACCAGTATCGACGCCGGCTTCGAGGCATTCCTGAGCGACCCAGCCGCCGCCGCGCGCCGTGCCGCCAACGCGCTGAGCGCCGCCGAACAACGTTATTCCTGGCATCGGCGCGCCGAAGCGATCTTACAGTTTGCCGGCGGGAATTTTTGATGGCCCGTATCGCGATCTTTTCCAAGTACTTCGGTTACAACATCGGCGGCGCCGAACACAGCACCTTGGCGCTGTTGAAACGCCGCGAAGCCGCCGGCGACAATATCACCGCCGTCATCGTCGCCAATCTGCGCAGCCACGGCGCCGAGTCGCTGCGCATGCCGCTGCCGGACACCTGGCACATTCGCTCGATTTCGCTGCCGGCCGATACGGTGCGCTTCCGCTTTTTCGCCTACTGGCGCAACCGCGCCGCGCTAAGCGAACTCGGTAGCTCTTTGAAGGATTTCGACGCACTTTACGCTTACGGCCTTTACGCACCGGCGGTAATCAACGCTTTTACCGGCCAAACCGTGTATCTGGTGCGCGACGAATACGGGCTGGGCTGGAACCGGAACTACCGGCAAGGCTTGAAAAAATGGATGTTCGCGCTGTACCGGCTCGCCGAATGGCCGTTGGAGCGCTTGTGGTTGCGCGATTTGCGCCGTGCCATCGCCAAGTCGCGGCTGATCGCCAATTCGCACTTTATCGCCCAGGAATTGCAGCGCTTGGCGCCGGACGCCCCCATCGACATTGAATATCCCGAGCTGGATACCGCGACGCTACAAGCCGATTTCGCGCGACACGCGACCGACGTGTCGCACAAAGGCATCGTCCTGATCGGCGACAATATTCTCAAGGGCGGCGATATCGCCCGTAAAATCGCCGTGCGTTTGCCCGGCGAGCAGTTTTATTTGTTCGACCGGCGCAACCTGACCGAGCGACGCGACGGCAATCTGATATCGATGCCGTGGCAATCGCCGGGTCGGGTTTACGCCCACGCCAAACTGGTCATCGTCCCGTCGCGCTGGCACGAAGCATTCGGCCGCGTGGTGCTGGAAGCGCAAGTCCTAGGTATTCCCGTCGTGGCTTCGGCGCGCGGCGGCCTGCCCGAAGCCATCGCCGACCCGGCGGCGTTGGTAGCCGATCCGGACGACATCGATAGCTGGCTGACAAAAATCGCCGAACGTCTAGCGCCGGCCGTCAATCACCGTTAACCCAAGCAGACCACCGTGAAACTGATCTACGACGCCCGCCCGATCGCGCTGCAATACACAGGCCTGGGCCGCTACACCGCCTCGTTGCTGTTCGCCTTGTTGGACAGTCCTCGCCGCGCCGACCTGACCATCGACGTGCTGATCGACCGGGGCTGCGATCCCAACGGCATGCATTACCGGGCCCTGCAACCCTATCTGGAACGCGGCGCTTGCCGCTTGCACGCCGTCGATGCTCCGCCGATTTCGTTCCGTCAACACCTCGCGGTGGCGCGCTGGGTCAACCGGCAAGGCGCCGACCGCTATTTCTATCCGCATTTCGACATGCCGCTGGGGATCAAGATACCGAGCGCCTTCGTCGTCCACGACTTGATTCCGCTGCTGGTGGACGGCTATGTGCAGTCGCTCGGCTTCGCCAAGAAACTGTATTTCCGACAAATGCTGCGCCACCACGTCGCCGGGGCGCAAGCCTGTTACGCGGTGTCGGCCACGACTCGCCGAGATATTCTCGAACAAGTCGGCGAACGCTGGGCGGACAAGGTCCGAGTGGCTTACGAAGGACCGGTGCTGACCGACGCCGGCGGAGACATCGAACCGCCACCGCTGAACCCGCCGTATCTGCTTTACGTCGGCGACCGTCGTCCGCACAAACATCTGCGCCGCATCGTCGATATTTTCAAGTTGCTGCGCGACCGCCACGGTTACCAGGGCCGATTGGCATTGGCCGGTTCGCGGCGAAACTTCGATTTCGATTTGGACGCCTATATCGCCGACCGCGCCGACATCCGCGTGCTGGGCAACGTCTCGGACGCCGAACTCCTAGCGCTGTATGCCCACACCGACGCCTTGATGTTTTTATCGGCCTACGAAGGTTTCGGCCTACCGGTGGTGGAAGCCGCCCGCTTCCACCGCAAAATCGTCGTGTCGGACGGCGGCTCGTTGCCGGAAATCGCCCCGCCCGGCGCCTGCCAAATTCCCTGCTCGCTCGCCACGGACGCGGCGGCCGAGCAAATCGCCTCCTATTTGGCCGACCGGACCCAGCCGGAGCTGAGCGACTACAATCGCCGCTATACTTGGCGGCGGGCGGTTGAAGCGATTTTCCCGGAAGCGCTGGCATGAACACCTTTACATACAATATTCTAGGACACTGAAACCATGTGTGGTTTTGCCGGCATCTTTAAGCCCAACGGCGGCGATTCCACGCGTCTTGGCGACAGCCTCGCTATCATGAACGCCACGCTGAACCATCGCGGCCCGGATGACAGCGGATTGTGGCTGGATGCAGAGGCCGGCTTGGGTTTGGCGCATCGGCGCTTGGCGATCCAGGATTTGAGTCCGGCCGGCCACCAGCCGATGCCGTCGGCTTGCACCCGCTACGTCATCGCCTTCAACGGCGAAATCTACAACCACCTGGCGCTACGCCAACAGTTGGAACGCGAAAACCGCGCGCCGGTCTGGCGCGGTCACTCCGATACCGAAACCCTGCTGGCGGCCATTGCCGCCTGGGGCCTGGAACAAACCCTGGCCGCCTGTGTCGGCATGTTCGCGTTCGCGTTGTGGGACCGGCGCGAACGCGTGTTGACGCTGGCCCGCGACCGGCTGGGCGAAAAGCCGCTGTATTACGGCCGGCAAAACGGCACGCTGCTGTTCGGCTCGGAGTTGAAAGCGCTCAGAGCGCATCCGGATTTTCGCGGCGAGATCGACCGCGAAGCGCTGACCCTGTTTCTACGTCTGAGCTACGTGCCGGCCCCGCTTTCGATTTACCGGGGTATCGGCAAATTGCCGGCTGGCTGTTACGTCCGTTTCGCCGGGCGCGACGACCCGCAACCGGTCGCGTATTGGTCGGCGGCAAACGCGGCGGCGGCCGGGATCGACTCCCCCTATCCCGGCAACGAAGCCGAGGCGGCCGCCGAATTGGAGCACTTGCTGAACCAATCGATCGCCGGTCAGATGCTGGCCGACGTGCCGCTCGGCGCGTTTTTGTCGGGCGGCATCGATTCGTCGTTGATCGTCGCGCTGATGCAAGCGCAATCGGCCAGGCCGGTAAAAACCTTCACGATCGGCTTCAACGAAGCCGGCTACAACGAAGCCGAATACGCCCACGCGGTGGCCCGCCATTTGGGCAGCGAGCATACCGAACTCTACGTCTCGGCGGCTCAGGCCCGCGCGGTAATCCCGAATCTGCCGACGATTTACGACGAACCCTTCGCCGACGCCTCGCAAATTCCAACCTGGCTAGTCAGCCAATTGGCGCGCGAGCAAGTGACGGTCAGCCTGTCCGGCGACGGCGGCGACGAATTGTTCGGCGGCTATAACCGCTATTTCCTCGGTGCCGGTTTATGGCGCAAATTGGCGCCGTTGCCGCCCGTCGCGCGCACCCTCGCGGCGAATCTGTTAACCGGCTTCGGCGCCGAACAGTGGAACCGGCTGGCCCGGTTGGCCGCGCCGTTATTGCCGAACGCCTGGCGCTACGCCAACCCCGGCGACAAATTGCACAAACTGGCCGGCGTGCTGCATGCCCGCTCGCCGGATGCGCTGTATCGGCATTTGATTTCGCACTGGCGGGAACCGGCCGAGTTGGTCGTCGACGGCCGCGAGCCGGCAACGCCATCGCCCGACGCTCGTTTCGGTTTCGTCGAACGCATGATGCTGTCCGACACCGTCGGCTATCTGGCGGACGACATTCTGGTCAAGGTGGATAGAGCGGCGATGAACGTCAGCCTGGAAACCCGCGTGCCGTTTCTGGATCACCGATTGGTCGAATTTGCCTGGCGCTTGCCGTTGGCGATGAAAATCCGCGGCGGCCAAGGCAAGCATATCGTCAAACAAGTGCTTTACCGCCACGTGCCGCCGGCGTTGCTGGAGCGGCCGAAGACCGGCTTTTCGATTCCGTTGGACCAATGGTTGCGCGAACCGTTGCGCGACTGGGCCGACGACCTATTGAACGAACGCCGCTTGCGCGAGCAGGGTTTTCTAAAACCGCGACCGATAGTCGAGGCCTGGCAAGCCCACCGAGGTGGCCGGTTAAATTGTCAATACCCGCTGTGGAACGTATTAATGTTTCAGGCATGGCTGGAAAAGCAGACGGGCTAGGCGGATAATTCGGTCATGGCAAACCCGAAACTGCTCTATTTCGTCACCGAGGACTGGTATTTCTGCTCGCACCGGATGGCGTTGGCCAAGGCGGCTCGAGCCGCCGGCTTCGACGTCAGCGTCATGACCCGCGTCACTCGCCATGGCGACGCGATCCGCGCGGCCGGCTTCGAACTGATCGACCTGCCAGTCGATCGCGGCGGCACCAATCCGTGGATCGAATTAAACACCTTGATGCAAGTGTGGCGGGCCTATCGCCACCTAAAACCCGATCTGGTCCACCAAGTCGCGCTGAAGCCGGTACTTTACGGCGGCATCGTCTCATTGCTGATGCCGGAACTGAAAACGGTCAACCTGTTGGCCGGCCTCGGTACAATTTTTTCGTCGTCACACCAACGCGCCAAATGGCTGCGGAAAGTGGTCCAGCCGCTGTTCAGCCTGTTGTTCCGGCGCCCCAACAGCCAAACCATCGTCCAGAACCGCGCGGATTACGCGCTGTTGCGCGACCAGTTGCGGGTTCCCGAGTCGGCCCTGCACCTGATCAAGGGTTCGGGCGTCGATACCGACGAATTTCGCGCCGTCCCGGAACCGCCCGGCCGGGTAACGATAGCCCTGGTTTCCCGCTTGCTGTGGGACAAGGGCATCGGCGAGTATGTCGCCGCCGTCGGCCTTTTGAAACGCAAGGGCCTGGAGTTTGACGCGTTGCTGGTCGGCAGCCCCGATCACGAAAACCTCGCGCCGATCAGCCAAGCCCAGTTGACGGCTTGGAACCGACAAGGCGACGTCCGCTGCGTTGGCCACGTCGACGACGTCGCCCACTTCTGGCGCGACGCGCACATCGCGGTGTTGCCGTCGTTTTACGGCGAAGGTATTCCCAAGAGCCTGATCGAGGCCGCCGCCAGCGGCCGCGCCATCGTCACGACCGACACGCCGGGCTGCGACGAAATCGTCGCCGACGGCGAAAACGGCTATTTGGTGCCGGTCAAGGACGTACCGGCCCTGGCCGCCGCACTGGAAAAACTGCTGACCAACCCAGCGTTGCGCCAAGCCATGGGACTAGCCGGCCGGCGCAAGGTCGAACAGGAATTCTCCGACGCCATCGTGCTGGCGCAAACACTCGCGGTGTATCGGCTCTTGCTCGACGCCGCCCCCGACTAAACCCAACTCCGGCCGCATCCCTGTCCACTTGATGAACGACGCGATCCGCTCGATTTTAATCACCGGCGCCAACGGCTTTATCGGCTCGGCCCTACGCGACGCCTTATGCGTGCGCGGCCATGCGCCGAAAACCGCCGGCCGCGCCACGACGGCCGGCATCGACTTCGCCTGGGACATGGCCGGCGAAGCGGCTTGTCCGCCCGAGTTGCTGGACGGTATCGATACCGTGTTCCATCTGGCCGGCAAGGCCCATGCGCTGGCCGAAAATCGCCAGGACGAGGCCGAGTATTTCGCGGTCAACACCGCAGGCACCCGCAAATTGCTGGAAGCCGCCAAAGCGGCGGGCGTGCGGCGCTTCGTGTATTTCAGCAGCGTCAAGGCCGTCGGCGATGCCGAGCAAGCGCCGTGGGACGAAACCGCGTCCGCGCCGGCCGACACGCCTTACGGCCGCTCCAAATACGCCGCCGAGCAGTTGGTATTGCACGGCGGCTACGTGCCGCATCCGGTCGTAATCCGGCCGTGCATGGTGTACGGCAACACCAACAAGGGCAATTTGCCGCAGATGATACGCGCCATCCACCAAGGCCGGTTTCCGCCACTGCCGGAAACCGGCAACCGGCGCTCGATGGTGCACGTCGCCGATCTGGTCGAAGCGGCGATCCTGGTGGCGGAACACCCGGCCGCCGCCGGCCAAATCTATATCGTCACCGACGATACGCCCTATTCCACCCGGCAAATTTACGACTGGATTCGCACCGCGCTGGGCAAACCGCCGGCGCACTGGCGCGTACCATTCCAAGCTCTGCGCGCCGCCGCTCGGTTCGGCGACGGCCTGAACCGGCTGTGCGGGCAGCGCATGCCGTTGGATAGCGACACCTTGCGGAAATTAACCGATTCGGCCTGGTATTCGTCTGCTAAAATCCGCCGGGAACTGGGCTTTACTACCACCCGCAATCTTCGGGACGCCCTGCCCGACCTGATTCGCTATTTGACCTGATCCGCGTGCTGCTTTTCTTCCTCGTCGTTTGCCTGTCGGCCGGCCTGACCGGACTAATCCGTCTTTACGCCTTGCGCAACCGCGTGCTGGACATCCCCAATCAACGCAGCTCCCACACCACGCCAACCCCGCGCGGCGGCGGTTTGGCGATGGTCATCAGTTTCGCGGCCGCCTCGGCTTGGCTATACCTCGACGGCCGTTTACCTGCCGACGCCACGCTAGCCTTGGCCGCCGCGCTACCGGTCGCCGCGATCGGCTTTCTCGACGACCATGCCGAAGTCAGCGCCCGTTTAAGACTGGCCGTTCATCTGCTGTCGGCCGGCACGGCCGTCTGGCTACTGAACGGTTTACCGGCCGTGCTGATGCCGGCGCCGCTGGACGGATTATTGGGCGGGCTGATTTGGCAAGTGGGCAGCCTGGGCTATGCCTTAGCGTTGTTGGGCTTGGTCTGGTCGTTGAATCTGTTCAATTTCATGGACGGCACCGACGGCATCGCCGCCTCGGAAGCCCTGTTCGTGTCGGCGGCGCTGGCCGGCTTGCTACATTACATCCACCCCGGCCTAGCAGCAACGGCGCTGACCTTAGCCGCCGCCAGCGCGGGTTTTCTGATCTGGAACCGGCCGAAGGCGAAAATCTTCATGGGCGACGTCGGCAGCGGCTTCATCGGTTTGGCGCTGGGTTTGCTGATCGTGCTGGCCACGCGCGAAGCCCCGGCTCTGCTGTATTGCGGCGTCATTCTTTACGGTCTGTTCATCGTCGATGCCAGCTACACGTTGGCGCGCCGCGCGCTCGGCGGCCAACGCTGGTACGCGGCGCATTGCTCGCACACCTATCAACACGCCGCCAAGCGCCACGGCCACGCCAACGTCTTGCTGGCCTGCTGGGCGATCAATCTGCTTTGGCTGTTGCCGATTGCATTTTGGGTGTTCTCCCGCCCCGCTTACGCGCTGGCGGCGATCGCGCTGGCCTACACGCCGCTGATCCTGCTCGCCCGGCATTATCAAGCCGGCCACCCCGAGTTTCAGCCGTGACCTGGCATTTCCGCTCGCGCACGACGATCTTTCTGCACGATCTGGCGATGGTGCCGCTGGCCTGGTTCGGCGCTTATTGGCTGCGCTTTAATCTACACGCGATTCCGGACGAATACCTGTATTCGGCGTTTCTGTTTCTGCCCGGCGTCATCGGCGTCCAGGTCGGGCAATTCTGGCTGTTCGGCTTGTACCGGGGCGTCTGGCGTTATTCGTCGCTGCCCGATCTGATCCGGATCGGCAAGGCGGTGTTAAGCGGGGTGTTTTGGATCGCCTGCGGCCTGTTTCTTTACAACCGTCTGCAAGGCGTGCCGCGCTCGGTGGTACCCCTATACGTGATCATTCTATTCTCGCTGCTCAGCGTGCCGCGTTTGGTGTACCGGTTTTGGAAGGAGCGGGCCTTCGTCGAGCGGGTCGGCCGGCGGGCGTTGATCGTCGGCGCCGGATCGGCCGGCGAAATGCTGGCGCGCGACCTGCTTGCGAATCACGACAGCGGCTACGTTCCGGTCATTTTCGTCGACGACCATCCGGGCAAATTTCGCCGAGAGATTCGCGGCATCCGGGTGGCCGGCAACGCCGAGCAAATTCCGGAATTGGTCAAGCAATGGGACATCGAAACCGTGTTGATCGCGGTGCCGTCGGCCAACGCCGCGCAGATGCGCCGTATCGTCGAAATCTGCGAAGGCTGCGGCGCCGATTTCCAAACCCTGCCGTCGGTCAAGGAGTTGTTGAGCGGCGCGGTCACCAAGGCCAATCTGCGCAGCGTCTCGATCGAAGATATTCTGGGTCGGGCGCCGGTCAAATTGGACTGGCCCGGCATTCAGGCCCATCTGCGGGATAAGACGGTGTTGGTCACCGGCGGCGGCGGTTCTATCGGTTCGGAACTGTGCAAGCAACTCGCGAAGGTAAAGCCGCGGCGGCTGATCGTCTTGGACCAATGCGAATTCAATTTGTACAAGATCGACGCCGACCTGGCCCGGCTGTTTCCGCAATTGCCGCGCGTCGCGGTGCTCGGCGACGTGGCCGACGTCTTAACCGTGCAACGCCTGATCGAAACCGAGCGTCCGGAAATCGTGTTCCACGCCGCCGCCTACAAGCACGTGCCCTTGTTGGAATATCAGGTCCGCGAAGCCGTGCACAACAACCTGATCGGCACCAAAATCCTCGCCGAAGCCGCCATCGCCGGCGGCGTGGCGCGCTTTGTGTTGATTTCGACCGACAAGGCGGTCAATCCCAGCAACGTGATGGGCGCGACCAAGCGCGCCGCCGAAATCCTGTGCCAGAACCTGGACCGGCCGGGCTCGACCCGCTTCACGACGGTGCGCTTCGGCAACGTGCTGGATTCGGCCGGCAGCGTCGTGCCGCTGTTTCGCGAGCAAATCAAGGCCGGCGGCCCGGTCACGGTCACCCACCCCGACATCACCCGCTACTTCATGACGATACCGGAAGCCTGCCAGTTGATCATGCAGGCCGAAACCGCCGGCCAGGGCGGCGAAATCTTTGTGCTGGACATGGGCGAGCCGGTCAAGATCCGTTATCTGGCCGAACAAATGATCCGGCTCAGCGGCAAAATCCCGGATCGCGACATCGCGATCGAATACGTTGGCTTGCGTCCCGGCGAGAAATTGTACGAAGAACTGTTCCATGAGCAGGAAACCTTGCAAGCCACCGGCCTGCCGAAACTGCGATTGGCCAAGGCCAGGGTCTACGACAGCGGCGAATGGCTGGCCAGCATCGAGCGCATGCAGGCCGGCTGCCTGTGCCGCGAAGCCGGCGAGCTGCTATCTTGTTTGAAACAATTGGTCCCTGAATTTCAACAACAAACCCAAAACCGAGTCGAGACCATCGATCCGCCCCGGTAGCACCCGATCGGCGCATCGCGGCGACCGTTGCCTAACCGACCTCAACCAACTCGTTAAATCTCGGAAATCAGAATATGCCAGCGATTCACGCAAAATCCCCGCGCGCCGAGCGCGCTTACGCGATGCTCCGCGAGCTTAGGCGGCGTTTCGTGAGCCAACTAAACCCAATCGCGGTCCAATTCGGCGACGGCCAGCCATTCGAGCCGATCGAATGGCTGCGCGACCAAGGCCGGCACGGCGGCGGCGCCCGCTACATGGCCACCGACCTGACCGCATTCAACCGCGCCTCGGTCAACACCTCGCAAGTTCAGTACGACGACGACCCCGCCAAGAAGCTGGCTTCCGCGTCGGCGCTTTCCACGATCATCCATCCGAACAACCCGCTGGAGCCGTCGGTACACATTCACATCAGTTGGACCGAAACGAAGGACGGCAACGGTTACTGGCGGATGATGGCCGACCTGAATCCGTCGAACCCGATCGAATCGGACACGACCCGGTTTACCGACTGCCTGAAACAAGCCGCGCCGGCGCTCTACGACGAAGCCGCGCGACAAGGCGACCGCTACTTCTATATCCCGGCGTTACGGCGCCATCGCGGCGTCAGCCACTTTTATTTGGAAAACCATAATAGCGGCGATTTCGACGCCGATCTGGAGCTGGCCCAGGCCGTCGGCACGGCCGCGATCGATACCTATTGCGCGATATTGGCGGCGGCGCTGGCGACCCGTACCCAACCCAGCCAGGAACACCGCCAACGCCAGCTCGAATACCACACTTTGTATCTTTTCCAAGTATTGACCTTGGATCGCGGCACCACTTCCGGCTTGCTGGTACACGATCAGAACGACATCGGCATTCTGGCTTCGTTGCCCGCCCAAATTCATCGCGGCTTGCTGGCCTCGTGGCTCGCCGGAATGCCGCCGCCGCAAGACGAATTGCTGCGCGGCCTGCTGGCCTGTCTGCCGGAAACCGACCCCTGCCCGATCGAAGACGCGACCAAGCAAGCGTTCGCGGCTTGCCTCAGGCAACACTATACCGCACACCCGGAAGCCATAGACTTGCAAGCTAGCGGCAACTCCATTCCGCCGACGGTCAGCAATCATCGTTGACGAAAATGGCTCAAACTTGCCAAAGAAGTCAAGCCTGTCGGGAATGAGCCGAATCACAACGAAATTGAAGGGTTTTAGAACGCCGGCTTTCGCGGGGGCTTGGTAATTCCTGTCACGACAACGCCCTTACCGTTCCCCTAGCCTTCGGCTCTACGAAAACCCGGCCGCCGGGCTTTAACCAACATGGTAACGAACCATGAACTGCGCGGCTTTTTACGCGGCTCCGGCGCATTGCGAGCTTAGGAAGCTGCTATCCCGAACTCGCCATTTCCATGACTTTACAAACCGTTTTCCAGTTGCGATCCGTCATTGAGATACCCAAAAGTTTCTCTGAGTTAGCAGCGAGCCTTGACCGACCAACCCCATCCGGCGCGTGAAGGTAAAACACGTGCTCGGTTAACAGAAAACGTTCGCTACTCGTTCTTAGGGCGGCAAGCTTCTCCAGGTTTGGATTTTTTGGCGATGCGGAGAGAAAACCGAGGTGTAAGCTACTCGGGGCGATCACCGCCTCGGGAAATGGATTCTCCGCGATGGCTTTGGAGAGTGCTTCGAGAGTAAGAATGTGAATATGCGGCTCGAAACCACGGCGCATATTGATCTCGGCGGAAAGTTGCTTGGAAAGATGAGCCAGGTTTTTTTCAGTACTCTCAAATACCGCGTTGCCGCTTTGAATATATGTCCGAACCTTCCGAGCCCCGATCTGTTCCAAGGCGGCAACAAGTTCCTTCATCGGTAGCGAACGGTTGCCACCGACATTAATGCCACGAAAAAAGGCGACGTAAGTATTCATATTGGCAGTACCAGAGTAAATCTCTAAGCGACCGAACATTCGACATAAAAGGCGCGCGCCACAGCTCCGATTAGCGTAGCGTAATCGGAGGAACGCAATCACATACGTCCGATTACGCTACCGCTAATCGGACCTACGGTCCTACGAGACTCGCCCGGCTGCGCGTATTGATTGAGCAACGTTGCGACCACGACAGGTTTTCTCCCCTGATGCCGCGCCGAGCACCGAAGGGTTTGAGCGGGATTTGCCCGGCAACTCGATAAGGTGCGCCGATAGGATGTGCCGACGCAAGGAGGCGCATCGGTAGAGTTACTCAATGCCGTTAATATCTGCTTTTTCATTATTTCCCCAGTTTTTCGTATAAATACCTTGCTCAACATAATGATGGAAACTCGAATAAGGCCAATCACAAACTTTATTTACCCACCCATGCTTTACCGGATTCCAATGGATATAATCGACATGACGGTTGTAATCGTCTTGATCTTCGATTAAATGAGCCCAAAATCGGCGTTGCCAGATTCCACGCTCTCGTCGTTTTTGACGGCTTTTTGAGATTCTTTCACCGTGGTCGATTGTCCTGGAAAATCGCCCTTTCAATATATTCCATCTGACAGAGAAATTACCGTCGTCGGGCGGCAATGTCCAAATACAATGCAAATGATCCGGCATGATGACGATGGCATCAACATGAAGAGGTTTGCGTTGTTTTACATATCGAAAGGCATCGCGTAATTCATCAATCTTGTCAGTCAATAAATGATTATTTTTGCGTTCGGCAAGATTAACGGTAAAAAACCACATGGCTTTCGGTATGTAAAAACGACGACATTCGGTCATGGTGTGTTTGATACTCGAACGATGCGCCTCCTTGCGTCGGCACATCCTATTTAGCGCATATTATCGCGTTAGTTAATTCCATATCGAAGAGTCATATACACATTCGATTCTTTATCACAAATACCAATATCAGTGCCTCTTATAACCCACTCTAGCTTTGGCTTGCTGGGGAGGGTGGCATCTGTTTTAGAATAAAGTAATTTAATGTATTCACCATCATCTAATTTCGGATCAAGTTCTTTGATAACTCGCACGTACTCTATTGCTAACGTCACTACTTGAAATGTATGTGCAGAAAGGGAAATCGGTGATGGCACGAATATACTATTTGGTGCGGTTCCTTGCATTGAGAAGCTGTCAAAAATCTCCCATAGCTTTTGTCTTTCAGAATTTAATGGCTCTCCCATTTGTTCAGGCACATCAAACACATCATGATTAAACACACCAACAACTTCAAAGTTGTTTCTTGTAACTCTCGCAAAAACTACGTTATCTGTCCGTTCCGGTAGAGGCTTAAAATGTAAATGATGAAAGCCCATCACGTTAAGCAAGAAATCTTTATCAGACCATTTGTCTGAACTAAGCTGACTAGAGGCTGGTGTATAGCCTTGTTTTTGGGCCTTCAATGAAAGATATTGGATTAAATCTTCTCCATTTTCAATTTTTTCTTTAAGAATCGAGAACTCGGCGCTGTTAAGGCTATTATGAGGATCATATAAAGTATCTTGCACTATTACTGTTCTATGGCGCGGGGTGATGTGACGTAGCTTCCATCCCAAATAAATTGTAAGCAAATCTGTTAGATGCTTTGCTTCAAGGATCGATTTCGTATCTCTGTTATTAGGAAAGGTCGGCAAAGATGAAATGAGTTTGGATTTTAGTTTTCTGATTCTTTTGGACTCCATACTTTCCTCGTTATCTCTGCTTTAGTGCGCCTAACAAGCAATTAAATAGTTTCCGTATACCACCAAACCACGATTCTCCCGCGCGACAACCCGTTGTTAAACATTGAGTGTCTCCTTCCGTAAATCATTTTACGACCTGCAATGGCAATTAAGGCGCCGACATTGAATCAAGCCAAGCGCTGGGCCACAACGCTTAGGCTTCCGCCGCGCCCGCGGCGATGCCCCAGCATTCCGGCTCGCGCCGGAATGCTGGGGCCGACGGGTTTAGCAAACGATCAAGGCCACAGCCAGTTGTCGGCTTCCGGTAGATCCACGCCGTTTTCGTAGGCGTAGTTGCGGCATTCGATTTGGCGGTCGCGGAGTTTTTCCTTGACGTGGGCGCCGGCGACTCGGAGCGCGGGTATCCTGTCGATCACGTCGATGGCCAGACTGAAACGGTCGATTTCGTTTTGGATCGCCAATTCCAGCGGGGTGTTGATGCTGCCTTTTTCCTTGTAGCCGCGCACGTGCAGATTTTTGTGGTTGGTGCGGCGGTAGGTCAGACGGTGAATCAGCCACGGGTAGCCGTGGAAATTGAAAATGACCGGCTTGTCGACGGTAAACAGGCTGTCGAAGTCTTTGTCGCTCAGCCCGTGCGGATGCTCGGCGGCCGGGGTCAGCTTGTACAGATCGACGACGTTGACGAAGCGGATTTTCAAGTCCGGGAAATGCTCGCGTAGCAGGACCACCGCCGCCAAGGCTTCCTTGGTCGGAATGTCGCCGGCGCTGGCCAACACCGCATCCGGCTCGCTGCCGTTGTCGTTGCTGGCCCATTCCCAAATGCCGATACCCTTGGTGCAATGCTTGATCGCGGCGTCCATGTCCAGGTATTGCAAGTGTTTTTGCTTGTCGCAGACGATGACGTTGATGTAATTGGTGCTTTGCAAGCAATGGTTGGCGACCGACAACAGGCAGTTGACGTCGGGCGGCAGGTAGATTCGGGTGATTTCCGGGCTTTTGTTGACGACCACGTCCAAGAAACCGGGGTCTTGGTGGGTGAAACCGTTATGGTCCTGGCGCCAGACCGTCGAGGTAATCAGCAGATTCAACGACGACACCGGCGCCCGCCAAGACACGGCCTTCATCATCGCCAGCCATTTGGCGTGCTGGTTGAACATCGAATCGATGACGTGAACGAAGGCTTCGTAAGTCGAGAAAAAACCGTGGCGCCCGGTCAGCAGATAGCCCTCCAGCCAGCCTTCCAGCGTGTGCTCGGACAGCATTTCCATGACCCGGCCGTCGGTCGCCAGTTCGCCGCCGTCGGCGTCTTCCGGCAAATAATCGGCCAGCCAGGTTTTTTTGCTGGCACCGTAGATCGCATCCAGTTTGTTGGACGAATTTTCATCCGGGCCGAATACCCGGAAGTTGCGCATGTTCTCCGCCATAATGTCGCGCAGGAACAGGCCGAGCGGCCGGGTGTTCTCGGCGACCGATTTGCCGGGGCCGGGCAAGGCCGCCGCGTAGTCGCGAAAATCCGGCATCCGCAATGCTCGGCGCAATACGCCGCCATTGGCGTGCGGCGTCGCGCTCATCCGTCGCGGCCCCTTCGGCGCCAGTGCTTTCAATTCCGGAATTAAACTGCCGTTGGCGTCGAACAATTCTTCCGGCCGGTAGCTCCTCAGCCACTCGTCCAATTGCGCCAAATGCGCCGGCTTTTCCCTGACTTCGGCCATCGGCACTTGGTGAGCGCGCCAGAAGCCTTCGACCTTGCGATTGTCGACAAACTTGGGGCCGGTCCAACCTTTGGGCGAGCGCAACACGATCATCGGCCAGCGCGGCCTTACCATGTCACCGCCGGCGCGGGCGGCCTGTTGTATCTTGCGAATTTCCAGCAAGCAGGTTTCCAGGGTCTCGGCCATTTTCCGATGCATTGTCAGCGGATCGTCGCCTTCGACGAAATACGGGGTCCAGCCGTAGCCTTTGAACAGGTCTTCCAGCTCTTGATGCGAGATGCGCGACAGCAAGGTCGGGTTGTTGATCTTGTAGCCATTCAGATGCAGGATGGGTAGCACGGCGCCGTCGCGGGCCGGATTCAGGAATTTGTTGGAATGCCAGGAGGTCGCCAACGCGGCGGTCTCGGCCTCGCCGTCGCCGACCACGGCCGCGACTAGCAGATCCGGATTGTCGTAAGCCGCGCCGAAGGCGTGGGAAATGCTGTAACCCAGCTCGCCGCCTTCGTGGATGGAACCCGGCGTTTCCGGCGTGCAATGGCTGCCGATACCGCCCGGAAACGAGAATTCCTTGAAAAACTGGCGCATGCCTTCTTCGTCTTCGCCCTTGTTCGGATAAATCTCACTATAGGTGCCTTCCAAGTAAACCGGCGCCAACACGCCCGGCGCGCCGTGGCCGGGGCCGGCGATGAACAGCACGCTTTGGTCGTACTTGTTAATCAAGCGGTTCAGATGCACGTAGGCAAAACTCAAACCGGGACTGGAACCCCAATGGCCAAGCAGGCGGCGCTTGATGTGCTCGGGTTTTAACGGCTCGCGCAGCAAGGGATTGTCGCGCAGGTAAATCATCCCGGCGGCCAAGTAATTGCACGCGCGCCAGTAGGCGTCGATCTGGCGCAGTTCGGTGTCGGACAGGTTGATTTCGGTACTCATGACTACTCCGTAGGTTCGGCTGAAACGATGGCGATTCGGATAACGACAACCATGCCGATCGACGGAGCGATCAAGCTGGACGCCACGCCACAAGCATAGCCGACAACGCCGAAAGTGGCGGCCCAAGCAGCTTTAACCGAAATGTCACGCAAGCTTTACCGAGCTGTCACATAACAGATTTATGCTGAACTCATGTCAAACTGCTATGGTGAGCGTGCCATGAAATTGCACTATCGTTCGATCTGGATTTCCGATACCCATCTCGGCACCAAGGGGTGCAAGGCCGAGTACTTGCGGGACTTTCTGGACAACAGCGAGTCCGACTACCTGTATCTGGTCGGCGACATCATTGATTGCTGGAAATTTCGTAGCGGCTTTTACTGGCCGGCGCTACATAACGACATCGTGCAACGCATCATCAAAAAAGCCAAGGCCGGCACCCGCGTGGTCTACATTCCCGGCAACCACGACGAAATGTTCCGCAAACACGCCGGCATGCATTTCAACGGCATCGACATTCAACTAAACGCGGTCCATAAGACCCAGGACGGCCGGCGCTTTCTGGTGTTGCACGGCGACGAGTTCGACAGCATCGTCTGCCACAATAAGAGCTTGGCCTACATCGGCGGCGAGGCTTACGAAGTGCTGCTGTACATCAACCGCTGGTTCAACGCGATCCGCGCCCGTTTGGGTTACAAATACTGGTCGCTGTCGGCGTATTTGAAGCATAAGGTCAAGAATATCGTCGCGTTCATGGACAACTACCAGCACATCCTGAGTCTGGAAGCCCAAAAACGCAAGGTGGACGGCATCATCTGCGGCCACATCCACCACGCCGACATCAGCGATATGGAGTTCGGCAAGACTTACGCCAACTGCGGCGACTGGGTGGAAAGTTGTACCGCCCTGGTCGAGAATGCCGCCGGCCAGTTGAGCATCGTACATTGGCTGGAAGACAGCCAACGCCTGCTGGATGCCGCGCCGGAGCCGCAAACCGCCACCGGCGGTTACGCCCAGGCGGCCTGAAACCCGATTCGGCGGCTAGCGATGCCGTTTCTTGCCGGTGCTGGATTTGGCCGCGGTCTTTTTTCCGGCTTTTTTAGACTTGCCGGATTTTCGGGCATGGGCGGCCGCCGGTTCGGCGGCCGCGCTCTCCAGTTTGGCGTCGTCCTCGGCATCGGCCGGTAAATCGGGTACCGCAACCGCATTGGCCGAAGACGGGACAACGCCGCCATCGACAGTGGATTGATCGCAATCAGGTAAATCGTGGTCTTCCGGCGTACAAATGACCCGGTAAACAATTCGCCGATCGTCGCGGCCGCTGCTCTCGGCCGGCACCGTTGGCGGGGCCGAGTCCTCGGAAATCGTGCCCAGCACTTCCGCGCGGACGGTCCCGGCCACCAACACCCCCAACGATAGCGCCCCGGCGAGACACGCCCCCCTGATCGGACCGGCCAAGCGACTCATTGGCTTTGCAAGCGGCGCTTGGCTTCGTTCCATAACGCGTCCAGTTCGGCCAGCTCGCAATCCAACAATTGCCGGCCGCTGGCCTTAACCTCGCGTTCGATGAAATTGAAGCGGCGAGTGAATTTACGAGTGGCTTCGCGCAACGCGATTTCCGGATTGACTTTCAGATGGCGGGCCAAATTGACGGCTACCAACAGCAAATCGCCGA
Organism: Methylomonas sp. LWB; assembly: GCF_001856095.1. Classification (NCBI taxonomy): domain Bacteria; kingdom Pseudomonadati; phylum Pseudomonadota; class Gammaproteobacteria; order Methylococcales; family Methylococcaceae; genus Methylomonas; species Methylomonas sp. LWB. Next base: position 31,123 of record NZ_MKMC01000009.1, on the reverse strand, counting down.
CTTCCTCGTGGATGTGAGCTTGATCGCCGGATTGCCACGCTTCATGGACTTCTTGCAATTCTTCGCGAACCTTGTCGAATACCGGTTCGACGGCCGGCCAATCGAAGCCGTGGCTGGCGGCGCGGTTTTGGATTTTCTCGCATTGCACCAGAGCCGGCAGACTTTGGGCGACGCCAGCTAGCACGCTTTCATCCCCGTCGGCCGGCCGCTTTTGTTGACGTTCCTCGGCCTTGGCGGTTTCCCAGGCTTGCTGGCGCTGTTCGTCGCTGTCGAATTTGGCGTCGGCGAATACGTGAGGATGGCGGCGCACCAGCTTGTCGCCGATCGCGCCGGCGACTTGCTCGAAATCGAACAAGCCGCGTTCTTCGGCGATTCGGGAATGAAACACCACTTGCAGCAGCAAGTCGCCGAGTTCGCCGCGCAGATCGTCGAAGTCGTCGCGCTCGATCGCGTCGGCGACTTCGTAGGCTTCTTCTATCGTGTAGGGAATCAGGCTGCGAAAGTCCTGCTTGACGTCCCAGGCGCAACCGGTGTCCGGATCGCGCAGCCGGGCCATCAAGGCCAGCAAGGCTTGGGTTTTGGCTAAACTCAAAACGTCGATCCGAAAGTTTGTTCGTAACGGGCCTTGAATTCCGCCAGTGTGAAGGTGTGGTTTTGAGTGCCGTTGTGCTCGATTTTGATAGCGCCCAGCAACGACGCGATCCGGCCGGTCACGTCCCAATCGTAGTCGTTCATCAGACCGTACAACAAGCCGGCCCTGAATGCGTCGCCGCAACCGGTCGGGTCCGCCAGTTGCTTGGGCTGGGCCGACGGGATGTCGATGCACTCGCCGCGCGTATAAATTTTCGACCCTTGGCCGCCCAAGGTCACGATCAACGCGTCGACCCGCTCGGCCAGTTGCTCCAGACTCAAGCCGGTACGCTGTTGCATCAGTTCCGACTCGTAGTCGTTAAACGTGGCGTAATTGGCCAAATCCATCAACTTCAGCAATTCGTCGCCGTCGAACATCGGCATGCCCTGGCCGGGATCGAAGATAAACGGAATTCCCAGTTCGGCGAATTGTTCGGCGTGCTCCAGCATGCCTTGCTTGCCGTCCGGCGAAACGATACCGACGCTGATCTCGGACGCCAACGGCACGCTGTTCAGATGGGAGAAATTCATCGCGCCGGGGTGGAAGGCGGTGATTTGATTGTCTTCCACGTCGGTGGTGATGTAAGCCTGACCGGTGTAATGGTCGTCCAGCACCTTGATGTAACGACTGGAAATGCCGCATTGGCTCAGCCAATGGGCGTAGGGTTCGAAATCGTGGCCGACCGTGGCCATGATCAGCGGTTCCTCGTTCAACAGTTTCAGGTTATACGCGATATTACCGGCGCAACCGCCGTATTCGCGGCGCAGCGCCGGTACCAGAAACGACACGTTCAATATGTGCAATTTCTCGGGCAGGATGTGATTTTTGAATTTGTCGTGGAACACCATGATGGTGTCGTAGGCCATCGATCCACAGATAAGTGCGCTCATTGTTGTCCTTGAAATAACGTTTTTCGGCGGGCGCTAAGGTACCGGATGTTGGCGCCCGGTACAAGGCAAAGATAGCAGACCGGCCGAACCGGTCCGGCCGTTACAACAAGATCAGAGCCCAGGTCGCGGCGGCCCAAATCAGCGACAGCATCACCGCCGCCGAGCCGATGTCCTTGGCCCGGCCGGACAATTCGTGATGCTCGAAACCGACTCTATCGACGACGGCCTCAACCGCCGAATTCAACAGTTCCACCAACAGCACCAACACCACACTGCCGATCAGCAAGGCTTTTTCGATTGGGGTATGCCCCAACCAGATCGCCAGCGGCGTAGTCACCAGGAACAAAACCACCTCTTGGCGAAACGCTTCCTCATGTTGCCAGGTGGCTTTGAAGCCGGCGATCGAGAAGAAGCAGGCATTCACCAAGCGCTTCAATCCTTTTGCGTTTTGATTGGCCATGCCGTTTCCTAAGCCTCGATTTGAGCAGTATACGCGGCGGCGTCCAGCAAGCCGTCCAATTCGCCGGGATCGGCAGCCTGCACGCAGAATAGCCAAGTGGCGTACGGCGCGTCGTTGACCTGCTCCGGCGCGTCGGCCACGCTGTCGTTGACCGCGACGACGCTACCGCCAACCGGGCTGTACAGATCGGACGCGGTTTTTACCGACTCGACCACGGCGCATTGCTCGCCTTGCTTGACGGTCCTGCCGACTTCCGGCAAGCCGATGAACACGATGTCGCCCAGTTCGGACTGGGCGAAATCGGTAATCCCGACCCGAACCAGGTTGGCATCCTCCAGCTTGGCCCACTCGTGGGTAGCCGCGTATTTCAAGTTTTCTGGCGTTTCACTCATGACGATATCCTGTAAAGCCTAACGGTAGCCCAACAGCATAACGGGCTATTTTTTTTACACAACAAAAAATTCAGGGCGCCATTGGCCGGCACCCTTATAATTTCGACGATCCGCCGGCGTCGAATCGGCCGGTTTCCCAGACATTCATTCGATCACATCATGCGCAATCTCCGTATTCCGGCCTGTCTGCTCGCTGCCTCGGTCGCGGCCAGCGCCGCCGCGGCTACCGACCCGGACGATGCCGAGCCCGGCCAGGTCCCGGCCGCCGGCGCCGCCACCGAGGCGCTGACGCTGACTCGGTCCGGCCAACGTTTGGCCGGCATCGTCACCCGTCGCCTGGAAAGCAGCCGGCGCCGTTCCGAATTTTCGGCTTACGGCAGCGTGCTGAACCCGGAGCCGCTGTTGGCAATCCGCCAGCAATATTTGGCCGCGCAAGTCCAACAGGACAGCGCTCGGGCCAAATTCGACGAATCGGCCCATAACTTGGCCCGGACCCGCGACCTGCACCGGCAAGACATTGTTTCCACTCGCCGCCTCCAGGAACAACAAGCGCTGTGGCAGGCCGACAAATCCGGCCTGGCAAGTAGCGGCTACCAACAACAAGCGATCGCCGCCGCCAGCCGGCTGACCTGGGGGGCAACATTAACCGACTGGTTCACCCGCCCGAATCATCCGCAAGCCGAACAGCTACTGACCGGCCAAGCCCAGCTATTGCAAATCACCTTACCGGCCGACGCACCCGTCGATCTTGCCGTCGGCAAGGCCCGAATTCAAGCCGACGCCCAACGCCAGACCGAACTGAGCGCCGAAGCGATTGCCCCGGCGCCGCAAGTCGATCCGGTCAGCCAGGGCCGCCGTTACTTCATGCTGTGCCGAGCCTGCCGCCTGCCCTACGGCGCGCCGCTAACGGCCTGGCTGCCCAGCACCGAAACCGGCCAGACCGGCGTGCGGATTCCGGCCTCCGCGCTGGTCTGGCATTTGGGGCAAGCCACGGTGTTCGTCAAATCGGCCGACGACCGTTTCAGCGCGCGGCCGTTGCTGGACTACGCGGCGGACGGTCTTGACTATTTCGTGACGGCCGGCCTGCAAGCCGGCGAGGAAGTCGTCACGACCGGCGCGCAGACGTTGCTGTCTCAGCAATTGAAAGGCACCGCCAACAGCGAAGGCGATGATTGAAGACGGGATCAATAGCTGACCTGTAGCACGTCCACTTTTTCCCAGACCCGTTCGGTGAAATCGGCGTCCATTGCCGGCATGCCGTCCTTGAGCCAATCGACGATGACTTTGGCAACGTTCGGATAAGTCACATGCACCGCGTGCGGATGCCGCAACCACTCGTCGATCACCGCCGCGTCCAGGTTGTACATCGTGTGCCCGTAACCCAGTTGTTTCAACGCGGCGGCGTTGGAGATCTGTTCCATCTGGGCGTGCAAGGGCTTGACCAGTATCTTCTTACCCAATTGCAGGGATTCGCTGGCCAGCTCGAAGCCGGCGTTGCTGATGATGCCGGCACTGTCGTACAAATCGGTTTGAAAGCCTTGTCGAGACAGCGGTTTGCACTGAATATGCGAGTAGGGGCTGGCGATCGGCTCCGGCGCGTAGACATGAAACTGGTAATTTTCGAAAGGACTCAGCAGCGTCATCACTTCGCCGATGTCCTCGAACGGCAAATACACCAGAATCTTGTTCGCCTGCACGCTTTGCGGAAACGCCGGGGTTTCAATGATGGGCGGCAATATAGGCTGGCCGAAATGATGCCAATGCAGGCCGACACCTATGTCGGCGGGCGCGAAATACTTCATGACCCGCTCGGCGATGGGGTCGCCGCCGGCCCGCGGAATGTCGTGGCCGAACGCATATTGATGACCGATACCCAACACAGGCTTGCGCTGGCGTTTGGCGGCCCAAGCCGTCACCGGTTCGAAATCGCTGATGATCAAATCGTAGCCGCTCAAGTCCAGGCTGCCGATGTCCTTGACAAAGCGGATAGGCTTGGCTTGCAACGCGGTCTTAACGTAACTGACCTGGCCCTTGTGAGTATTGAAGGTCAAGCCATCCTTGAGCTGGTAGCCGTTGAACACTTCCATGTCGAAATACTTGTCGGCCGGCCGGCCGCTGAATTGAAACGTCACATCGAAACCGGCCGTGTTAAGCTCCCTGGCCATCACTCTGGCGCGGGTGATATGACCGTTGCCGGTCCCCTGCACCCCGTAAAATATTTTCATAATAAGGTTTGATTTAAGCTAAAAATCGCGATGGCAACGCCCAGCAGAGCCCCCATCAGCGTATCGGTCGGAAAATGCACGCCCAACACTACCCGCGAAAACCCCACCGACGCCGCCCACAGATACAACAACGGCATCAGCGTCGGCAGGAAATTGCCCAGCAGAGTTGCCACCATGAAAGCGGCCGAGGTATGGCCGGACGGGAAACTAAACTGGTCGGACGGCTTGATCGTGCTGCGAAAATCGCGCAGCGCCTGCTGCGGCCGGTTGCGTTTGAAGCCGTTTTTCAGCAACCAATAAATCGGACGCTCCAACAGAAATGCCAGCAACAGCGCTTGTAGCAGCCGGTCGTGACCGCCCTGGTCCCAGTACAACCAAATCGCCAGCATCACATACGGCACGCCGTCGCCGGTCTTGGAAATCGATCGACATACACCTACCAAATTGGCGTGCGCACCGACGCCGTTCAGCCAGGTAAATAACGAAACGTCGTATTTGTGTATCGAATAAATCAGCTTCATGGCCCTTCCCCCTCAGCTTTGCCGCGCGTGTCGACCGCGACGGCCGCACGGCGTTGGAAAACCGTTTTTCCTTTTGTTATTTGGTCCTTAACGCGATGGGACTAGCTTAAATTGGCCGTGTGACAGTGGAATGAAGGTTTGTTTAAGGTTGTGTGACAAGCCGATCCGGCGCGAAAGGGCTAAAATAGCGGAAGGCTCGGCCGGGCCTGACACCGCATAGGGCACCACGAGATTAGGATGAGTCGAAAAACCATTGCCGATTTGATGACCAGGGAGGTCGTGCAAGTCGCGCCCGCGACACCGCTGGCGGATTGTGCCGATATGATGGCGCGCCGCCGCATTAGCTCGTTGGTCATCGGCGAACAGCAAATGCCGCTCGGTATCGTCACCGAACGGGATATGGTCAAACTGCTCGGCAACGGCACCGATCTGGCGCTGCCGGTCAGCGATTTCATGGCGGCTCCGCTGATTACCGCACCAGCCGAAACCGATTTTCGTGACGCGGTTCATTTATTGATACAGCACGGAATACGCCATCTGGCGGTCGTCGACGACCAAGGCCGGCTCAACGGCATCGTCACCGAAACCGATTTTCGCCGGCATAGCGGGATCGAGGAATTCGTCGGGCTGCGCACGATCGCCAGCATCATGGACACCAACGTGCTGTCGCTACGCCGCACCGCGACCGTCGGCGACGCGGCCGTCCGCATGCATGCCTGCCGCGCCAGCTGCGCGATCGTCGTCGACGGCGTCAAGCCGGTCGGGATCATCACCGAACGCGATATGGTCCGCCTCTATCGCCGCCAAGCCGCCGATATGCTGGTCGGCAATGCGATGAGCAGTCCGGTGCTCAGCGTGTCTCCCGAGCATCTGGTCATCGACGCGGTTCAACTGATGCAGACTCGCGGCGTCCGTCACCTGGTCGTTGTCGACGACCGGGGCGACATGCTGGCGACCGTCGGCGAACACGACGTGGTCAAGCACACCGAAGGCCAGTACATCGACCTGCTCAATCAGATCATTCACGAACAACTGGACGAATTGCGCCAGCACCAAGCCAAAATCGCCGAGCTGACCTATCAGGCGGCACTGTTGGCCAGCGAAAACCGGGTCCTGGAAAAACAACGCAAGCTCGATGCGATCATCGAAAACGCACTGGACGCTATCGTGCTGATGGATGAAAGCGGGGCCATCAGCGGCTGGAACCATCAGGCCGAAACGATGTTCGGTTGGCCGAGGGACCTGGCCTTGGGCCGGAAACTGTTGGAAACCATCGTGCCGCCGATTTATCGGCAGCAGCATCGAGAAGGTGTGAGGACCTTTCTGGCATCCGGCGCCAACCGCCTGAACATGCGCGTCGAAACCCTGGCGATCGATCGGCAGGGCCGGCATTTCGCGGTGGAATTGTCGGTTACCTTGGTCGAAACCGCGCAAGGCCGGGAATTTGCCGCATTCATTCGCGACATCTCCGAACGCAAGCGCAACGAGGACGAAATGCGAGTGGCCTCGCTGATCTATCAAAACAGCGGCGAAGCGATGATGGTCACCGACGCCAACGGGGCGATCCTGAACATCAATCCAGCCTTTACCGAATTGACCGGCTATCGGCTGGACGAAGTGGTCGGCAAAAAACCGCGCATGCTCAATTCCGGCCGCCACGACGCCGGCTTTTACCAGGAAATGTGGCATCGTTTGAACACTTGCGGCGCCTGGCAGGGCGAAATCTGGAATAAGCGCAAAAACGGCGAAATCTTTGCCGAGTGGCTGACGATCAATACGATTTTCGACGAATCCGGCGCGCCGCACCGGCGTGTGGCTCTGTTCTCCGACATCACCGAAAAGAAGCGCGCCGAGGAATTGATCTGGACCCAGGCCAATTTCGATCCGCTCACCGGCCTACCCAACCGCCGGATGTTTCAAGAACACCTCAGTCTAGCCGTCAAGAAATCCGAACGCAGCGGGATTCCGCTGGCCTTGATGTTTATCGATCTGGATCACTTTAAGGAAATCAACGATACGCTGGGCCACGACATCGGCGATAAATTGCTGCAGGAAGCGGCTCGGCGCCTGAGCGGCAGCGTGCGCGCCACCGACACGGTCGCGCGCTTAGGCGGCGACGAATTTACCGTGATTCTCGAAGACATCGAGTCGCCGAGCGCCACTTCGCGTATCGCCGAACATATCCTGGAAAAACTGGCGACCAGTTTTCATGTGGAAGGCGAGGTTTTTTACATTTCGGCCAGTATAGGTATCACGTTTTACCCGGACGACGCCGAGGCGCTCGACGACTTACGCAAAAATGCGGATCAGGCGATGTACGATGCCAAGCACCAGGGTCGCAATCGCTATAGCTACTTTACCTCGGACATGCGCGAAGTCGCGCTGAATCGGCTGAGCATCGTCAACGGCCTGCGCCAAGCCCTGGCCAACGCCGAACTCAGACTCTACTACCAACCCATCGTCGACCTGCGCGACGGTTCGGTTTACAAGGCCGAAGCGCTAATCCGCTGGCAACATCCGCAACGCGGCCTGATTGGGCCGGATATTTTCATCCCGCTGGCCGAAGAACAAGGCTTGATCCTGGATATCGGCGACTGGGTTTTCCGGCGCGCGATCCACCAAGTCGGCGAATGGCGAGAACGCTTTCGCCCCGATTTCCAGATCAGCGTCAACAAGTCGCCGGTACAGTTTCAGACTGATCAAACCTTTTACAAGAACTGGCTGCAAATTCTGCTCGACGCCGGTTTGCCGGGCGACAGCGTCACGATCGAAATCACCGAGAGCCTGACCTTGGGCGGCAAACCCATCGTCGCCGAAAAGCTGCAACTGTTTCGCGATGCCGGCATCCAGGTGGCGATCGACGACTTCGGCACCGGCTACTCGTCGCTCGCCTACCTGAAGCGCTACGACATCGATTTCCTGAAAATCGACCGCAGCTTCGTCCGCAACCTGGACAGCAACGAGAACGACCGGGTGTTATGCGCGGCGATGATCGCCATGGCCCACACGCTGGGCATGCAGGTCATCGCCGAAGGCGTCGAAACCGAGCGGCAGCGCGACTTGCTGGCCGCGGCCGGCTGCGATTACGCGCAAGGCTATTGGTATACCGTTCCCTTGCCGGCGGAGCAATTCGAGCAATGGTTGCTCGACTCCGGCCGAGCAAGCTATACCAAATGAATCGCCTACGGTTTCTTCGCGCGATTTCAATCCCGGCGGACTCCGGTTGGCAATTTCCGGCGCGATGGAGCGCGCGGCGATTGAATTTTTAGCCGCGCGCCAGGTTTGCTACAATTTACGGTCGCGCCCGGCGTCGCGCAAGACCTTGCGCTACCGGCAACCCATGATCGATCCGTTCCCACTCCGGCAACCTCGGGGCACTATGCAACGTTTTTGTACATTAGGATTCGTACTCGGCCTGATATTGATGGTCTTCGGCCTGACTTACGCACTGCCCATCGCCACCTCGCTCTACTTCGACGACGGCATGGCCGATCATTTCGTCCGCGGCATGTCGCTGAATATCGGCCTTGGCAGCGTGCTGGCCGGTCTGACGATGCGCTTTCGCGGCGACATTAAAACCCGCGACGGCTACCTACTGGTCGCCTCGTTTTGGATATTGATGTCGGCGGCGGCAACGCTACCGCTACTGTGGGGCATCCCTGGCCTGTCGTTTACCGACGCTTTCTTCGAAACGGTTTCCGGCTTTACGACCACCGGCGCCACGATATTGATCGGCCTGGACGCGCTAGCGCCGTCGCTGAATCTGTGGCGGCACGAAATGGTCTGGATCGGCGGCCTCGGCATCATCGTGTTGGCGGTGGCGATTCTGCCGCTTTTAGGTATCGGCGGCATGCAGCTCTACAAAGCTGAAATCGCCGGGCCGATCAAGGACAGCAAAATCACGCCCCGCATCACGGAAACCGCCCGCCTGCTGTGGCTAGTCTATGCCGGCATCACGCTGGCGTGCATCGCCTCGCTTAAAATGGCCGGAATGAGTTGGTTCGACGCGATATGCCATGCATTCTCGGCAATGGGCCTGGGCGGCTTCTCCACCCACGACGCCAGCGTCGGCTATTACGACTCGCCGGCCATCGAACTGGTTTTGATCGTGTTCATGCTGATTTCGGCAATGAACTTCGCGCTGCATTACCAGGCCGTACACCTCGGAAGCCTAATGCCCTACAAGCAGGATGCCGAAGTGTTGCCTATGTTGGCCTTGGTCGCGTTTAGCATCTGGCTGTGCAGTTGGTACATTTGGGATAACGGTGTGTATTCCACTTTTCTCGAAAGCTTGCGACACGTGGCGTTCAACTTGGTCTCGATCGCGACCGACTGCGGATTCGCCAGCGTCGATTACGACAAATGGCCGCCGTTCGTCCCCTGGTGGATGCTGTATTTGAGTTGTATTACCTGCTGCACCGGCTCGACCGGCGGGGGCATCAAGATGTTTCGCACACTGCTGCTTTGGAAGCAGGCCAGCCGGGAGATGTTCAGCATTCTCCATCCGAGGGCCATCAACCCGATTCGGATCGGCGACATGCCGATACCCAATAAGATCATTTTCGCGGTTCTGGCCTTTATCTTTATGTACTTTATCTCGGTGGTGGTGCTGACCTTTTCGCTGATTTTTTCCGGGCTGGACGCGATCTCTGCGTTAAGCGCGATTCTGGCGTGCATCAACAATGCCGGCCCCGGACTAAACCAAGTCGGCCCGGCTACCAACTATCAGAGCCTCGGCGATTTTCAAACCTGGATTTGCTCGGCGGCAATGCTGCTCGGACGTTTGGAAATTATCACGCTGATCGTGCTTTTTACTCCCACTTTCTGGAGAAAATAGTACAATTCCCAGCCTTATCGCCCGTGGGCGCCGTCGCCGTCCGGCATTGGCCCCGCCACCACTTCAATTATCGGAAACCCTAGTCATGACCGCCGAACGCCATATCGACTTCCTCAGCAAGCGCAAGCTGGCTTATTTCTTCTCCGGCACCCTGTTCCTGATCTCGCTGATTTCGTTTTTCGTCAAGGGCCTGGACTTGGGCATCGACTTTACCGGCGGCAGCGTTTACGAGATGCATTACAACCAATCGGTCGACATCGACAAAATGCGCTCGACCCTGGAACAACAAGGCTTCGCCGACGCCAACCTACAAAATTTCGGCAGCTCGCAAGATATTTTGATCCGCCTAAAGCCGATCGAAAACATCAGCCAAAAGGAACTCAGCGAGAAAGTCCTGTCCGTCGCCAACAGCAGTCAAGCCCAAGCCGGCGAGCTGCGCCGCGTCGAGTTCGTCGGCCCGCAAGTCGGCGACGAATTGATCAACGACGGCGGTTTGGCGCTGTTCTTCGCCTTCGTCGGCGTCATGGTCTACGTCAGCATACGCTTCGAATGGAAGCTGTCGGTCGGCGCGATCGCCGCGCTGTTCCACGACACCATCATCACGATGGGCTTCTTCTCGGTGTTCGGCTGGGAATTCGACATGACCGTGCTATCGGCGATCCTGGCGCTGATCGGTTACTCGATCAACGACACCATCGTCGTCTACGACCGAATTCGCGAAACCGTCCGCACCAGCCGCCGCGAACCGATCGCCGACATCACCAACCGCGCCCTGAACGACACCTTGAGCCGGACCATTCTGACCTCGCTGACGGTATTCCTGACCCTGTTGGCCTTGGCATTCCTCGGCGGCAAAACCATACACGGCTTCGCGATCGCAATGTTGATCGGCGTCATCAAAGGTACTTATTCGTCGATTTATATCGCCAGCTCCTTGGCGTTAAGCCTGGGCTTGACCCGGGAAGACCTGATGCCGCCCGAAAAAGATGAAACCGTCGATCAACTGCCGTAAAACATTCCACTCAAGGAACGCCACGGCGCGCTCCATATCGCGGCCGTGACGACGGCCGCGATGCCAGACTACGATTTTCCACTTCAAGCGAACTATCACGGAAACACTTGATGACCAAACAGTTAAACACCCGCGACCTGACTCAACTCACTTTAGGCATCCCCGGTTTCGACTATCGAGACCTGTACGATAGTCGGCGACTGAACGACCTGATGACGGTGTTCGACCGGTCGGTCGAGCAACACGATCCTAACTTGTTCAAGGAAATCGCGGTTTACCGCGCCTGCGGCGGAGCGGGCATGAGGCCCGAGGACATCTCGGAACTTCTGGTCAAAATGGCGCCGCTAGTGGGCACCTTCGTCGCGAAACTGTTCAACGTCGGCGATGTGCGCGATCAACAAATCGACAAGATTCGCGGCGAGTTCGACAGCGTGTTCACTTACCGCACGCAAATCGTCGGCAATTTGGCCAAACTGTTCAAAGGCCAGACTATCGAGGACTGGGACATCGCCGAACTCGGCGCGCAGTTGGATGCCCTGCTGGCGGCAACCGGCAGATCGGAACTGTATGCAACCGATCCGGAACTAGCTGTCAGCCAGCTCGGCGCGGACTTTTGGCGTTTAACCCAAAATGCCGATCTCAGCGATGCGGACATTGCCGCATTGAAGCAACAAGTCACCGATTCACCGATATTGAGCAAGGCCGTCATCAGCGACGGCCCGGCCGCCTTCGCCGCCGCGCTGCTCGACATCGTCCGCCGCTGGAGCTTCGCCGCCAAACAAGTGCCGGAACTGCAAGCGGTCGTCGAAAAGTGGCTGAGCTTCAAGATCGCCGAAAAAACCGATCTGGACAACTTGGTGGCGCACGCCAGCGTCTCGCAAGACGGCTACGAAGTCTGGGCCTGCGACGAACACCATCACCGCCGCCGCGATGGTTTTGCATTGACCGACAAGCGCTTCAAACAACGCCAGGCACTGTACGAAATCGATCACTGCATTTACTGCCACGATCGCGACAATGATTCGTGCTCGAAAGGTATCAAGAACAAAAAAGACAACACCTTCAAGGCCAACCACCTGGGTTCGTTGATGACCGGTTGCCCGCTGGAGGAAAAAATTTCCGAAATGCACTTGGTCAAGCGTCAAGGCGATAACATCGGCGCGCTGGCGATGATCATCATCGACAACCCGATGTGCCCCGGCACCGGCCATCGGATTTGCAACGACTGCATGCGCGGCTGTATTTACCAAAAAACCGAGGCCGTCAACATTCCGCAAATCGAAACCAACGTCCTGACCGACGTGCTGTTCATGCCGTGGGGTTTCGAGATCTACAGCCTGTTGACCCGCTGGAACCCGCTCAACGTCAAGCGCCCGGTCGCCCTGCCCTACAACGGCAAAAACGTCTTGGTGGCCGGCATGGGGCCCGCCGGTTACACGCTATCGCATTATTTGCTCAACGAAGGCTTCGGCGTGGTCGGCATCGACGCGTTGAAAATCGAACCGCTGCCGTTACACCTAACCGGCGACCGCGATAATGTGCCCTTGCCTATCATCGATTTTCAAGCGCTTTACGAGGACCTGGATAAACGGGTGATGCTCGGCTTCGGCGGTGTCGCCGAATACGGCATCACCGTGCGTTGGGACAAGAATTTTTTGAAAGTGATTTACCTGACGCTGCTGCGCCGTAGTGCCTTCAAGTGCTATGGCGGCGTGCGTTTCGGCGGCACGATCACCATCGACGAGGCCTGGGGTCTGGGTTTCGACCACATCGCCATCGCCAGCGGCGCCGGCAAACCGACTGTCATCGATCTGAAAAACAACATGACCCGCGGCATTCGCAAGGCCTCGGACTTCTTGATGGGCTTGCAATTGACCGGCGCGGCGAAAGAATCGTCACTGGCCAACCTGCAAGTCAGAATGCCGGCCGGCGTGATCGGCGGCGGTTTGACCGCTATCGATACCGCCACCGAATTGCTGGCTTACTATCCGTTGCAAGTCAGCAAAATCACCAAACGTTACGACAAATTGGTCGCCAAATACGGCGAGGCCGAAGTACGCGGCCGTTATGACAAGGAAGAACTGGAAATCCTCGAAGAATTCCTGGCCCACGGCCGGATGATCGAAGCCGAACGCGCCCGCGCGGCGGCGGCCGGCGAAACGCCGAACTTCCTGCCCTTCCTGAAACAATGGGGCGGCGTGACGATGTTCTATCGCAAAGGCATCAAGGATTCGCCGGCCTATCGCCAAAACCACGAAGAAATCCACGAAGCGCTATCGGAAGGGATTTATCTGGCCGAAGGCATGAGTCCGCTGGAAGCCATCAACGACGACTACGGCCACCTAAAAGCGGTGCGCTTCGAGAAACTGGAATTGCAGGAAGGCCGTTGGCGCACCGTCGGTGAACAGGAAGTCGCGTTGCGCGGCCTGTTTATCGCCGCCGGCACCGCGCCGAATACGATTTACCAGTCCGAACACCCACGCACTTTCGCGATGGAAGGCAAGTTCTACAAACGCCACGAACCCGACTGGCTGCCAGGCAAGGCCGAACTGGTACCGATGGCCGACGAGGCACAAGTCAAGGTCGGCAAGCCCTCACCGTTTACCTCGTACCAAAGCGAAGGTCGCTATATTAGCTTCTACGGCGACAACCATCCGGTTTATGCCGGCAACGTCGTCAAAGCGATGGCCAGCGCCAAGGACGGTTATCCGTATATCGTCAAACTGTTCGAAAACGAAATCGCCAAGCTGGATGCCGGAAAACAAGCCGAGCGCGACGCGGCCTGGCGGGCCATGCAGGACAAGCTGGACGAACTGTTCCTGGCCCATGTCGTCGAAGTCAACCGCCTGACCCCGACCATCATCGAAGTCGTGATCAAGGCCCCGGCGGCGGCGAAAAACTTCGAGCCGGGTCAATTCTACCGAGTACAGAACTACGAGTCCTTGGCGCCCGTCGTCGAAGGCACCGCGCTGGCAGCCGAAGGTTTGGCTCTGACCGGTGCCTGGGTTGACAAAGAAAAAGGCCTGGTATCCTTGATTGCATTGGAAATGGGCAGCTCCAGCCGTCTATGTGCGACCTGGAAAGCAGGTGATCCGTTGGTATTGATGGGCGTCACTGGCGCACCGACCGAAATCCCGACCGGCAAAACCGTATTGTTATTGGGCGGCGGCTTGGGCAACGCGGTATTGTTCTCGATCGGCAAGGCCATGCGCTCCGCCGGCAACAAAGTCTTGTATTTTGCCGGCTACCGCAACCGGTCCGATTTGTTCAAGGTAGCGGAAATCGAGGAAGCATCCGACGTCATCGTCTGGGCGGTGGACAAATTGCCCGGTAACGAGGCGATTCCGGTCACCCGTCCGCAGGACAAAACGTTCGTCGGTAACATCGTCGAGGCGATGATCGCCTATGCCGAGGGCCAACTGGGCGACACCGCGTTGAAACTGCAGGATGTCGAGCATTTGATCGTGATCGGTTCCGACCGGATGATGGCGGCGGTTAAGGCGGCTCGCTTCGGCGCATTGAAGCCTTACTTGAAAGAAGGCCATGAAGCCGTCGGCTCGATCAATTCGCCGATGCAATGCATGATGAAAGGCGTTTGCGCGCAATGTATGTGCAAACACGTCGATCCGGAAACCGGCGAGGAAAGCTTTATGTATTCCTGCTACAACCAGGATCAAGCGCTGGATTATGTCGACTTTCCCAACCTGAATGCGCGATTGCGGCAAAATACGGTGCAGGAGAAATTGTCGTCCTTGTGGCTAACCTATTTGTTGGAAAGCGAACGCGGCTAGAGCCAATCCAGCTCGGCCCACCGCCACCCGCCGAACCGGGTGGCGGAACCGCTCGCGAGGCGCCGCGAACCTTAGTATTCCGCGCCGGACACCTCGCCGACAGCCTTTGAAATTGGAGTTCACACGTGTTGCAGCGCACCCTGCTTGCCATTTCGTTAATTTTCCTACCGCTACTGGCCTGGGCTGACGCCGATGCCAACCAAGTCGCCCTCAACCTGACTCGGCATTGGGTCGGCTATCTGTCGATCGCGATATTCGCGCTTGCGTACATGCTGGCGATGACCGAGGAAATCACCGAGCTGAACAAGTCCAAACCGATGGTGCTGGCCGCAAGCCTGATCTGGGCCTTCATTGCTTCGATTTACGTGCAAGGCGGGATGGGCGAACAAGCCGGCCGCGCCTTCCGTGCTTGCCTGGAAAGTTACGCCGAACTGTTCTTGTTTATCATGGTGTCGATGGCCTATCTGAATGCGATGGAAAGCCGCGGCGTATTCGACAACCTACGTGTCTGGTTGCTCAGCAAGGGCTTCAGTTATCGCAAGTTGTTCTGGATAACCGGCGTGATGTCATTCTTTATGTCGTCGGTGTGTAACAACCTGACCACCGCGCTGCTAATGGGCGCGGTCATCGTCGCAATGGGCAAGCATAATAAACGCTTTATGACGATGGCCTGCATCAATGTTGTTGTTGCCACCAACGCCGGCGGTTCGTTCAGTCCGTTCGGCGATATCACCACATTACTGGTTTGGCAAAGCGGCGTTGTGCCCTTCGTGGATTTCTATTCGCTGTTCATTCCGGCCGTGGTCAATTTCGCGCTGCCAGCCGCCGTGATGCATTTTTGGATACCCAACGAACACCCGGCCGCCGTCGGAAAAGCTCCGAAAATGAAACGAGGAGCTTTGACGATGATGGTGTTGTTCTTGTTGACGATCATTACCGCGGTCAGTTTCGAAAACTTCCTGGATCTGCCGCCGGCCGCCGGCATGCTGGCCGGACTGACTTATCTGAAGTTTTTAGGCTACTACCTGCAAAAAACCGAAGACAAACAAAAAGTCAGCGATTTTGCCCACGTTTACAAATTATTCAACGTCGAACTACCGTTGGCCAATCAAAATCAACGCTTCGACGTGTTCAAAAACGTCGCCAATTTGGAATGGGATACCCTCTTGTTTTTTTACGGCGTGATGGTCAGCGTCGGCGGACTAAGTTTCATCGGTTATTTAACGATGGCTTCCGACGTGCTGTATGTCGGCATGGATCCGACGATCGCCAATATCGTCGTCGGCATCTTGTCGGCCTTCATCGATAACGGCACGATCATGTTCGCGGTGCTGACGATGCACCCGGAGATTTCCCAAGGCCAATGGCTGTTGGTCACGCTGACGGCCGGCGTCGGCGGCAGTCTGCTGGCAATCGGCTCGGCGGCCGGCGTTGGCCTGATGGGGCAGGTCAAGGGCGTTTACACCTTTAGCGCCCATTTAAAGTGGATGCCGGTCATCCTGCTCGGTTACGCCGGCAGTATCGCCGCGCATTTTTTATTAAACAGCCACTATTTTTAACCTACCGTAAACCGAGCGGCCAATTCGGCAACACGCGACCAACACCCAGTTTTCTAAAAATTTCAATTACTTAATAAGAAACCACTCCCTGTACAATAAACCGATTGACGAATATTCATTTCTTTGTTCAATCGTCATAATCCATTAACACGCAAAATCCTGCTATTTTTGTGGAACGCTTAGAATAGCCATGTATAATGAAGCCGATTTAGCTCGGTATCGTTGTCGCTTTTCAAGCTCGCAATAGGATCAACAAACTTTGTTTTCCGCTTACCCGCTTTATTCACCAACCCTAGTTCCAAACAGCGAAAGCACTTTTTAGCAAGAGAGATTTATGTCAGTTCAAGTAGAAGGCAAAGTTAAATGGTTTAACGACGAGAAAGGTTTCGGCTTCATTGAGCAAGAAGGCGGCAAAGACGTATTCGTCCATTTTAGCGCTATCAACGGTTCCGGCCGCAGAACCCTGAAAGAAGGCCAAAAAGTCACGATGGAAGTGACCAACGGCCAAAAAGGCCCACAAGCGGAAAACGTAACACCGCTGTAAATTGAACTGAAAAAGCCGCCTGACCAGCGGCTTTTTCATTTGCGGCCGATTTGCTTGTAACACGATCCATCCAACCGCACCGTTTGGCGCGGAGAGATGGCTCGTTTCGTCGTTAGAGTAAGGCGCCCCACAAATCGTAGTCGTCGGCTTCCTCGATTTCGACCTCAACGAATTCGCCGACCCGCAGGTGGTTTGCACCATCGATAAACACTTGACCGTCGATTTCCGGGGCATCGCTTTTAGTGCGAGCCACGGCGCCTTCTTCGACAACCTCGTCGATCAACACCACCTCACGACGGCCTATCCTTTGCTTTAAACGTTCGGCGCTGATCGCGGCCTGATGCTCCATAAATCGTGCCAATCGCTCCTGTTTGACTTCTTCCGGCACCGCGTCCGGCAACGCGTTCGCCGCCGCGCCCTTGACCGGCGAATAGGCGAAACAACCCACTCTGTCCATTTGCGCTTCGCTCAAGAATTGCAGTAGCTCTGCGAATTCCTGCTCTGTCTCGCCGGGAAAACCGACGATGAAAGTACTGCGTATCGTCAAATCCGGACAAATGCGCCGCCAAGCACGGATGCGTTCCAGATTGTTTTCAGCGGCGGCCGGGCGTTTCATCAATTTCAAGATCCTGCTGCTGGCGTGCTGAAACGGAATATCCAAATACGGCAAAATTTTACCGTCCGCCATCAACGGCACCACATCATCGACGTGCGGATAAGGGTAGACATAATGCATTCGGACCCAAATATCCAGTTCGCCCAACGCCACCGCCAAGTCTTGGAAGCGGGTTTGGTAAGCTCGTCCCCGCCAATCGCGGCTTTGATATTTCAAATCCAAGCCATAAGCACTGGTGTCTTGCGACACGACCAGCAGCTCTTTAACGCCTGCGGCAGCCAGCGTTTCCGCCTCCACCATCACCTCGTCCAACGGCCGGCTGACCAAGTCGCCGCGCATCGACGGAATAATGCAGAACGTACAACGGTGATTGCACCCTTCGGAAATTTTCAAGTAGGCGTAATGCTTGGGCGTCAATTTAATCCCTTGCGGCGGCACCAAGTCCATGAACGGATTGTGCGCCGGCGGCAGATACTCGTGCACAGCTTCGACCACTTCGTCGGTCGCGTGAGCGCCGGTGATTTTCAGCACTTGCGGATGCCGCGCCAAAATCTCGTCCTGCCGCGCACCCAAACAACCGGTGACGATGACCTTGCCGTTTTCGGCCAGCGCTTCGCCTATGCTGTCCAGCGACTCCTCGACCGCCGCGTCTATAAAGCCGCAGGTATTGACGATCACCAGATCGGAATCCTTGTAATTCGGCGATACTTGGTAGCCTTCGCTACGCAAGCGGGTCAAGATCTGCTCGCTATCGACCAGGGCCTTCGGACAGCCCAGACTGATAAATCCAACACGGGGGTTACTCATTCGACATTCTCGATAACACTATAAACAGGTGGGCGGCTTGGGCAGGCCGGCGATTTTGCAGGCGTATTTCAACGGGCCTTGCGGAAACAATTTTTGCAGATAGCGGCTATTGCCTTTTTCTTCACCCAGGGTTTTGCGTGCCGCGGCGACGAACATCCGGGCATTCGGCAAATGCTGGAATTTTCGATAGTAATCGCGGATAAACAGCAAAATCTCCCAATGCGCCTCTTCGATCACCAAGCCTTCCAGACGCGCCAATTCGTCGGCGACGTTGCGATTCCACAGATCGGCACTCCGCAAAAACCCGTCATCGGTCGTAGCCAATTCGGCACCGTCGACTATCAACGCCATGTATGAGCCACCGGATGCTTGACCGTCAAATCGACCAACCCGGCGTAATCCGTCCAGGCCACGCCGGCCATCGCGGCGTCCGGCGCAAGTCCGCAGGCCTCGGCGTATTCCCGTAACACGAAAACCCCACATTCCCGATCCAGCACGCTTTGCAACAGCGGGTTATCCCGATGTCCGGCGCGAGCCGACAACGCGGCGGCATCCAACAGCACGACGTCATCGCCCGAGCCGATACGCTCCAGCCATTCCGGCCTGACCGGCGAGGAAGCCACGATATGCAACATTATTCGGTATGGGTCAGTTTCAAGCCGACGATGCCGATCACGATCAACAGAATCGAAGCCAACCGTATCCAATCGGAAGATTCCTTGAACAGGAAAATGCCGACGATCGCCACGCCGACCGCGCCCATACCGGTCCAAACGGCGTACGCGGTGCCCAGCGGTAAGGTTCTGATTGCCAACATCAACAGGTAAAAACTGCCGGCGCCGGAAATCCCGGTCACCACGCTCGGCCACAGCTTGGTAAAGCCATCGTTAAATTTAAGACTGATCGCGAATACGATCTCAGAACAACCCGCCGCCAACAGCAACAGCCAACCCATCAACTCTCCTCGGACATACGCTATAATCGGAGCATTTTACAATAGCGTTTCTGTCAAACCGCATTATTTAGCCCTGTAAATGGAAAAAGAATCCGACTACCTCGTTCGCAACGCCAAAATGATTTATGGCCATTTGACCGACTTGGTAAAAAACAAGTGCATCATCGCCGCGAATTTCGGCGAAGACAACGCTTCGTTCTTGACCACCATCGTCGAGCTCGACCAGAAAGCCAATCTGCTGGCGCTCGATGTCGCGCCCAACGAGCAACTGAACCGACAATTGCTGACTTCGGCGAAAGTCCTGTTCCGTACCGAGTTCGACGGTATCAAAGTATCGTTTCGGGGCAAAGCCATCAAAAAAACCGAGCGTAACGGCATGCAGGTTCTAGCGATGCCGTTGCCGGACGCGATATTTTGGATGCAGCGCCGCCAGTTTTATCGAGTAAAAATTCCGCTCTCGCATAAAAACAGTTTCTGTGAAATCGAGTTTCGCACCGTGGATGAAGACAACAATCCGCAAACGCTCTCGGGAATTTTTCCGTTGGCCGATCTGAGCATTTCCGGATTCGCGATGCTGGTAAACGACACCAAGTTCTCCGAATTCCTGCAACAGGGCGCCGAACATGGCGATTGCGCGCTGTATCTAAACGACGGCAGCCGCGCCAATGTCGGCATCATGGTCCGCGATATCGCCACCATGCGGGCCGGAGCGGCCGGTAAACAGCAGCGGGTCGGCTGCCAGTTCACCCAAGTTTCGCAGATGTTCGAATCCAGCATTCAACGTTACGTCCAAGACATCGAGCGGCAACAAAAAAACATCGGTTAGCGCGCCAAGATCATCGGCAGACAGTCGATTCGCTCTTACGTCGGCGCTCCTCCGAAGATTCAAGCGCATACCAGCCACCAATCTCCGCTCAAGACTTTTCAGGCGACTTGCGCGGCCAGCGCGACCGTCAAATTTCAGCCACACACCTCGCCATTCTCCACCGCCAATAACCGATGACTCGCTCGCCACTCAAACTTCCCAGTCTACCCGATTCCGCCGCCACTCAAACTTTCAAAGACCTGAGCGGCTGCGGCGACTCGCTAGCGCTGGCCAGTGCTATTACCCAGGAAAAGCGCCTGTTGGTTATCGTCACCCAAGACACTCAAACCGCGCTACGGCTGGAACACGAACTGGCGTTTTTTCTCGACAACGCCTACCCCATCCTGCAATTCCCCGACTGGGAAACCCTACCCTACGACGTATTCTCGCCGCTACCCGAAATCATCTCCGAACGCCTGCGAACGCTGGCCTTGTTGCCGGAAACCAAGCGCGGCGCGCTGATCGTACCGGTCTCGACGCTGATGCACCGGCTGGCGCCGCGCGAGCACATCCTCGCTCACAGTTTTGCGATCGAAGTCGGCGGCACCTTGAGCCTGGAGCTAACTCGCGCCAAGCTGGAAGCGGTGGGCTACCAGTGTGTGTCGCAAGTCTACCAGCACGGCGAATTCGCGGTGCGCGGCTCGATTCTGGATTTGTTTCCGATGGGGTCAAAACAGCCCTACCGCATCGAGCTGTTCGACGACGACGTCGAATCGATCCGTAGCTTCGATCCCGACACGCAGATGTCGCAAGACAAAATGCCAAAGATCGAGTTGTTTCCGGCCCGCGAATTCCCGTTTAGCGACGACGCGATCAAACGCTTCCGCCAGGCCTTTCGCGAACAGTTCCCGAATGCCTCGCCGAAAAACCCTCTCTACCTCGACGTTTCCAAGCAAATCGCCCCGGCCGGGATCGAATATTACTTACCCTTGTTCGTCGAACGTACCGAATCGCTGCTCGCCTACTTGCCGCAGACCGCGTTATTCGTGTTGCCGGCCGACTTCGCCGGCGACGCAGAACGGTTTTACCACGAAGCCGACGAGCGTTATCAGCAGCGCAAATACGATGTCGACCGGCCGTTGTTGCCGCCGGAACGTTTGTTTTTGTCGACCGAAGAAATCCAGCACCACATCGCCGGCTTCAGCCGTATCGTGCTGGACAATCAAGCCGAACACGGCGAATCGCTCGATTGCAGGGTTCTACCCGACGTCGCGATCGACAGCCGCTTGAAAGAGCCCGCGCAACGCTTGCGGCAGTTTATCGAAGGCTTTTCCGGAAAGGTGCTATTCGTCGCCGAAACCGCCGGCCACCGCGAAGGCCTGATCGACAAGCTAAAAAGCGTCAAGCTGAGCGCCAAACAGATACAGAGCTGGCCGGAGTTTTTACGCGGCGAAGATTCGCCCTGCATCGTCGTCGCGCCGCTGGACCAAGGCTTATGGCTTGAAGACCCAAAACTGGCCATCATCACCGAAAGCCAGCTCAGCGGCGAGAAAGTCCAGCAACGCCGGCGCCGGGCCAAATCCGCCGCCCGCGCGCTAGAAAACATCTTCAACAATCTCGACGAACTGAGCGTCGGCTCGCCGGTGGTACACCAGGAACACGGCGTCGGCCGCTACCTGGGCTTGCAGACCTTGACGGTTGGCGGCATCGAAGCCGAGTTCCTGATGCTGGAATACGCCGGCGGCGACAAGATTTACGTGCCGGTGGCCTCCTTGCATTTGATCGGCCGCTACAGCGGCGTCAGCGCCGAAAACGCGCCGCTGCATAAACTGGGTAGCGAACAATGGAGCAAGGCCAAGCAAAAAGCCATGGAGCGGGCCCGCGACGTGGCTGCCGAATTGCTGGACATCCACGCCAAACGCGCCGCCCGCGAAGGCTTTGCCTTCAACATCGACAACAGCGATTACAACGCCTTCGCCGCCGCCTTCCCGTTCGAGGAAACCCCGGACCAGCTCAGCGCGATCGAAGCCATCTTGCAGGACATGGCCGCGCCGCAACCGATGGACCGCGTGGTGTGCGGCGACGTCGGCTTCGGCAAGACCGAAGTGGCGATGCGCGCGGCCTTCGTCGCGGTGCAAAGCGGCAAACAGGTCGCGGTATTGGTGCCGACTACCCTGCTGGCGCAACAGCACTATCAAAACTTCCGCGACCGCTTCGCCGACTGGCCGGTGCGCGTCGAAGTCACCTCGCGTTTCGTCACCGCCAAGCAGCAAAACGCCATCGCCGACGATCTGGCCGACGGCAAGGTCGACATCGTCATTGGCACGCATAAGCTGTTATCCAAAGAGATGAAATACAAGGCCTTGGGCTTGGTCATCATCGACGAGGAGCACCGTTTCGGCGTTACCCAAAAAGAACATTTCAAAAAGCTGCGCTACGAGCTGGATTTGCTGACGCTGACCGCGACGCCGATTCCGCGCACCTTGAACATGGCGATGGCCGGCCTACGCGACATCTCGATCATCGCCACGCCGCCGCCAAACCGCCATGCCATCAAGACCTTCGTCAGCGAATGGATAGACTCGCAAATCCAGGAAGCCTGCCAGCGCGAAATCAAACGCGGCGGCCAGGTGTTTTTCTTGCACAACGACGTCAAGACCATGGACAAGATGATGCGCGAACTCGGCGAAATGGTGCCGGATGCCCGCATTCAGATTGCCCACGGCCAGATGGCCGAGCGAGAGCTGGAGCAAATCATGCTGGATTTCTACCACCAGCGCTTCAATCTATTGATCGCGACGACGATTATCGAAAGCGGTATCGACATTCCCAGCGCCAACACCATCGTCATCAATCGCGCCGACAAGCTCGGTCTGGCCCAGTTGCATCAATTGCGCGGCCGGGTCGGCCGTTCGCATCACCGCGCTTATGCTTACTGCATCGTGCCGCCCAAGTCTTTGATGACCAAGGACGCGATCAAACGCCTGGAAGCTTTCGAAACCTCCGGCGAACTCGGCGCCGGCTTCATGCTGTCCTCGCACGACATGGAAATCCGCGGCGCCGGCGAGCTGCTCGGCGACGAACAAAGCGGCCAGATTCAGGAAATCGGCTTTACCTTGTACACCGAACTGTTGGAACGAGCCGTAAAAGCCTTGAAATCCGGCAAGCAACCGGAGCTGGACGCGCCGCTGGAAACCGGCCCGGAAGTGGATTTGCAAGTCGCGGCGTTGATCCCGGAAGACTATCTGCCCGACATCCACGCCCGCCTGGTGCTATACAAACGCATCGCCAGCGCCGAAACCGAAGACGATTTGCGCAAGCTCAAGATCGAAATGATCGACCGCTTCGGCTTGTTGCCGGATCAAGTCAAAGCCTTGTTCGCCGTCACCGAACTCAAGCAACACGCCGCTAACCTGGGCATCAAGAAAATCGAAGCCCACGCCAGCGGCGGCCGCATCGTGTTTACCGCCACGCCGCAAATCGATACCGGCGAGTTAATCCTGATGATCCAAAGCCAGCCGCAGGTCTACAAATTCGACGGCGCCGATAAATTGCGCTTTACCAACACGTTTAAGGATATGGAGGATAAGGTGGCGTTTTTGGAGAAGTTGTTGATACGATTGGCACCTAAATCTTGATTTTAATTTTTTGGAGGTAATATGTCGCACTGTCAAACCGCCAAGCAAGAAGCCATCGCCGCCATCAATCTATTGCCAGACACGGTAGATTTTGAAGAAATCGTGTATCGGCTCTACGTTCTGAACAAAATATATCAGGGGCTAGAAGATGTAGAGCACGCCAAGGGCATTAGCAGCGAGATCTTGCTACGCGAAATCGAGCAATGGTAATTTGGACGCCTCGCGCCAGAACAGACCTCAAAGCCATTCATGATTACATCGCGCAGGATTCACCGCTTACTGCCAAACGCATCATCCGGGAATTGATACAAAAAACCGACAGCCTGCTGGTGTCTCCTTACCTCGGTAAAAAAGTGCCCGAGTTTGAACAACAGGAATTAAGGGAAATCGGCGTGCATTCTTGGAGAATCATTTACCAAATTAAGTTTAATCAAGCCTATGTTGTCACAGTGGTTCATAAACGCCGCGATTTCAAAAATTCGGACTTATCGATAGACCAATAAACACGCAAATCCAACGGAACGGCAATTTTTCAAATGCTAACGCAACGATTGAAGATTGAAACGTGTTGACGCTGCAAGAGAGGCTCAAACATTACAAATTGGAATTCCAGAAATGTAGAGCCGATTCGTGAAACGTAACCCGACGAGTTTAACACCTTAATTCCTCCGAATACGCTTCGCTATTCGGAGCTACGCGGGCTCGCCAAAAGCGGCGATGCTCGGGGCTTAATAACAGGAACAAAACCATCCACTAATTCAGCAAGAAGCCAAAATAAATCGACGCAAGTTCATACTTTTTTATATATGAACCCTCCAATGACGTCTGAATTGGAGATCGTTTTTATAGCTGGCTCAACTCGTGATCTTAAGCCAACTTTATACGCAAAGCTCGATAAGGAACCAAGCATTGAGTGACAATAGTTTAATCCATCTACACTAATGTTCGATTCGCCTGTTAGTCCAGCAAGAGTCCTTATAAGTTCATCAAAATCTTCGAACAAAGAGCGATTATGCCTTGCTTTAAAGGCCCTGGATGGATTTTGTGGTATAGGACACTCAATAATCGGAATTTTTTTATTGCAAAATTCAATTAATCTGTAATTTGCAAATAAAATTTTTTCTGCCCGAGCAATCGGAGCAGAGTGCACAACCAAGTCCCTATACTCACCCAAAGCTTTTAGCCAACCATTTTCACTAGTTATTGATAATAATTCGCTAATCAACATATCTTCTATAGATACTTTCTTTATGCTTTTTAGCAATGCGGACATAGAAGTTATGTGTTGATTATGTGTATAATAATCAACAATGTGAGCTGCAATAAATTCTGCCAGATAATCTCTAAGTATACATGCATCAACTAGGAATGTCTGAATAGATAAATAACACAACCATGTAAAACTATCCGTAAACTTAACTTCTTTGGCGTAATTCTCGCGCTCGAGAACTGCTACAAGCTGATCATGATAGGTATCCGACAACTCTTTTACCCTCCAACCGCACACTCTCAACTGGTGAGATATTCGATTCGATAAGTCCCAAAGGCGCCCATCTTTAATTGTATATGCGCTATTTCCTATATCACCCCATAATGTGGCAGCCTTTTCATTTTTCCATCTATCACTGCAAGATTTATTGTACGCTCGCCATTCTGGAACATCAGCGCCTTTAGCTTGATATGAATTATCAATAAATTCAATTCCAATTATTTCTTGATTCAATGATTCGATACTTCTATAGAGCTGCTTATATTGTGGCGTATTAAAAATAAAAGATTGATTTTGTGAAGTTGGGTAAAGTTCACATTTAGGACTAGCCTCATTTACGCAGCGTAGCCCTCCTTTTAAATGCACAACCCTAATTGATGGCCATTCATAATTCATTAAGCTTACAAATCCCTGACTGAATATCAGCCTTCTTCTATTTAGATAAAATCTTATCAATCGTTACCCAAGGACAAAACGCACAATATTTAGGGCTTCATTAGCCAAGCCGTATAGCACCGTAATTTGGCCTACGATAATCCGGAGAATACGCTGCCATTAATTCGTCCGATGATTTATAGCCTACGCCCGATATTAGACGATTTCAAATTTCGCGATTTGCCCCCCCGTATGCCGCGCCGAGCATAAGCGGCATCCAGGTGGCCTTTTCTTTGGATACTTTCTTTTGGCCACACAAATGAAAGTATCACGGTTGTCGGTCCGCGAACCGACATCAAAACCAGCCGTTGCGCCAGCGACACAACTACTACTTAACGATCCTGCCCGTAAATACCGTAACACCTCGTTCACGAACGCTACGATTCGTAAACTCACCTCACACTTGATTCAACATTGTTTTCCAATCTCAGTAGCTCAAAAATACAAGCTGCCCGTCAGGAAATACCTACTAACGATAGCCCATCAGCCCAAACAACCTTCAGAACACGTCCCCACCTCACCGCGAAACACTACCATCCGGCAATACAAACTTAATATCCAAACTCCGCAAATAAGTCTGCAAGCCGGCATCCTGTAGCGGAAGCAAATACGCCTCGTTGCCCGACTCGTTGTAATGCGCTGACAATAACCGGGCGGAGTGATGAAGGCCGGATAGGATTGCCAATCGACACGGGTGGGATTGATGATCTGACCGTTTGCCGAAATCTGCGATCCGACCAGGGTATAACAACCTGGCGCGCAATCCAGAATCAAACCCAAGGCTACCGATTGGTACCATTGCGGTAATTGCACAGCGCCTTCGGGAAGAACTGGCGTTGCGGTTCGCGATAGGGTAAGGCGGGTGATCTTACCCCTCAAGTTAGCTGACAATTCAAATCGTCATAAGACCGACCGCGAATTCTAAATATAACGATAGTCCGCCGACTAATTAAGGTCTGGCGGCTTGCCACCGCGAAGCCGCCCTACCGTTAAATCAATCTATTTCTTGTTAAAGTGGTAAATATCCCCAAACTTGCCTTTTAACGTCATCGTCTTATCGTCCTTTTCGACCAGCGAGAAGATATCGAATTTATCCGACCGGCCCAGCAAGGAAATTTTCAATTTACCGTTTTCCACTTCGTAATTCACCGGCGATTGGTCGTAATAGCTGCCTTCGCGCGGGATATGGGTAATCGTGACCTTGCCGGCGCCAAAAGTCCACGTGTCTTCCCGCTTGATGGTTTCTTGAGTCGCCGCCGATTTTTTGGTGTATTCCAGTTTCCAACTGCCTTGTACTTCGTCGCCG
This sequence comes from Methylomonas sp. LWB, assembly GCF_001856095.1. NCBI lineage: Bacteria > Pseudomonadati > Pseudomonadota > Gammaproteobacteria > Methylococcales > Methylococcaceae > Methylomonas > Methylomonas sp. LWB. Next base: position 4,210 of record NZ_MKMC01000009.1, on the reverse strand, counting down.
GATTGCAGCGGGACATCGGCAAACGCCTGGCTTGCGACGACCGACAAAACCAGCGCTAATGTTATGTTCTTCATGTCCAACCCCCGACTTTTATTGATATAGGAGGGTCGCATTCTACGCTCCGGGCGACGTAAAGTACCTAATATTCAAGCTAGCGCGGCCGGCCGCCGTTCGTAAGAACGGGCGCGCGTCAATCCGAATGCGTTAAAATCCCAACTTGCGCCACCTTTCGGAATACCCGCGAACATGCTTCGTTACGACCGCTCCCGCTTTATCGCCCTGGGCCTGCCCAGTCTTTTGAATGCCGCGCTGGTGATCTACATGCTGGAACTGCGGCCGGAGCAGTGGTCCGACGACATCCGCAACGGTTTTTATTGGGCCTTGGTCGGAGGTCTCGGTCTGTTCGGCATCACGGCAATGATCAAACGCGCTCGCGATCTGGGCTCGTCGGCATGGGGCATTTTACTGGGATTTTTGTTTGCGCCGCCGTTCATGCTGCTGGTCGCCCTCATACTGGCCTTTATTCCCAGCAGCCCGGATGCCGACCGTCTGGAACCGCCGCCGCCCAACGCATCCTTAGCAACCTGGCAAACCGGCTTGGCGATTCTGGTAGTGCCCTGGTTGGCGATTTGGCTGTTTCGGTAACGCTTGGTCGCCAGCCGTCAAAGCCAGCACTCGTCAGCCCGGCCTGTTCGCCGCAATCGGCATCTGGCGACTCAGATGAATTTGCGATCCACTTCGCAAATCCGTTAGCCTGAAGGCGGGCATTTCTCAGCCGTCGCTTCCATCAAATCGCGGGCAAGGCAAATTCGTTTGTTAGCCTCTTCACAGATTGGACTTGTCCTTCCAGCGCCTAAATGCCCGTCGGCGCCTCGCGATCAATCGAGCTTGCAGCAGAGCGACAACGCTTGCCGATTTTCTCAAAAAGATACAGAAAACCCGAGCGGCCTTGGAATAAAGCGTACCCCGGCCAAGCTTAGCCGCCAATCCGGCCGCGCCACCATCCGCCACGCGTAAAATCCCTCCCGATTTGGAAACGCTCCCGATTCCCCCGCGCTACCGGCGGAAATTGCTCCTCTACACTTTCTCTTCGGAACCGCACCGGCCAAGTTCGGCCAACCCTGCCGCAAGCAGCGCGGCGGCGCTGTTCCGGCACCCGAACCATTCGGCTATCGATAACCCGGTATTGTTTAACCTCGCGGGGTAACCATGAGCGCGCAAATTTCCCTGATTCATCACCATACAGACCTAATCGACGACATCGCCGACCCCAGACATTCGCAGCCGGCGGACATCGCCGATCTGCTGGTCGCCTATCTGGAACAGATGGGGGTCGAATACGTTTTCGGCGTTCCCGGCGGCGCCATCGAGCCGCTCTACAACGCCATCGCCCGTAGCAGCCGGCGCGGCGGTATCCGTCACGTGTTGGCCCGCCACGAAGCCGGTGCCGCCTTCATGGCCGACGGCTACGCTCGGGAAACCGGCAAAATCGGCGTCTGCTGCTCGACATCGGGTCCCGGCGCCACCAACCTGATTACCGGCGTGGCCTGCGCTTACGACAACAACATTCCGATGTTGGTCATTACCGGCCAGCCGGCCCTGCCGGCGTTCGGCAAATACCCCTTGCAAGAATCCTCGTGCACCGGCATCAACACGCTGGGCATGTTCCGGCATTGCACGCTATACAACTCGTTGGTCTCCCACCCCAAGCAATTGGAAACCAAACTGGTGACCGCGCTGCAACGGGCGATTCGCGCCCCGCGCGGACCGTCGCATCTGACCGTGCCGGTGGATGTGTTCCGCAGCCCCTGCAGCCGCGGCACACCGTCCTACAACCTGGAGCAACTGCTGGCGCCGTCGTCGATGGTGGACGACGACGCCATCACCGAATTGCGCGACATGCTGGCCGAGGCCCAAAACGTCGTTCTGCTGATCGGCGGCGGTTGCGGCGAAGCGATCGGTTCGATTCTGCAATTCGCCGCGCTGAAAGGCACGCCGCTAGTCACCACGCCCGACGGCAAGGGCCTGGTCAATCCCCGCCATCCGTTGTTCCGGGGCGTGTTCGGATTCGGCGGCCACGAAACCGCCGACGCCGCGCTACGGGACAAATCGGTCGATTTGATCCTGGCCATCGGCGCCAACATGGGCGAGTGGAATAGCGGCGGCTGGAGCGACAGCCTGCTCAACGAGCGCCTGGTACACATCGACGAGTCCGAGGAAAACCTGTCGCGTACGCCGATGGCCCGCCTGCATGTGCGCGGCCGTATTCTGTCGGTGTTCAGCCGGCTGGTCGAGCACCTGCATCACCAGCAAAAAACCGACAATTTCGAATATGCCCGGCAGCGCGCCTCCCGCGAACACAAGGTCGACCAACACGACCCCCACCAACTGTTAAGCGCGCCGGAAAAATATCAAAGCGATGCCACGCCGCTGAAACCGCAGCGCTTGATGCGCGAATTAGGCCAACTGTTTCCGCCGACCACCCGCTTCCTGGCCGACACCGGCAACAGCGTCTCCTGGGCCGTACATTATCTGCATCCCGGCATCGACCGACGGGTCGGCGAACGCCGATTGGGCGGCGGCGGCCGCAAGATCACGCCGGGGCTGCGCCGCACCGACGGCGGCTGGTTGCGGGTAACGATGAATTTCGCGGCGATGGGTTGGGCGATCGGCGGCGCAATCGGCACCGCGATCGCCAACCGCCGTCAGCCGGTCGTGTGCATCACCGGCGACGGCAGCATGTTGATGAACGGTCAGGAAATTTCGGTCGCGGTCGCCGAGCGTCTGGCGGTGGTGTTTATTGTGCTCAACGATCAGTCGTTGGGCATGGTCAGACACGGCCAGCGCTTGGCCGGGGCCGAACAAATCGGTTGCGATTTGCCGCCCAGCGACTTCGCGGCCCTGGCCCGCGCCCTCGGCGCCGACGCTTACACGATCCGCTCGCCGCAAGACTTGGCCAATCTGAATATCGCCGCGATTTGCGCGCGCAAGGGGCCGACCCTGCTTGACGTGCTGATCGATCCCGACGAAGAGCCGCCGATGAACGTACGGATGCGCGTCCTGACCAACACCTTATAAGCGGGGCGACTTCATGAACAAACTCAGCGGTAAAACCGCGTTGATTACCGGCGGCTCCAGCGGCATCGGCCTGGCCAGCGCCAAACTATTCCTCGCCGAGGGTGCCCGGCTGGCGATCACCGGACGGGACCCGGAACGCTTGGAAACCGCCCGCCAACAGTTGGGCGACGACACGCTGGCCCTCGTCAGCGAGGCCGGTTGTCTGAACGACATCGAAGCCCTGCTGGAACAGGTCGGCCAACATTTTCAAACTTTGGACATTCTGTTTCTGAACGCCGGCATCGCCGAACCGACACCGTTGGAACTGACCACCGAAGACCAATTCGACCGCATCATGCGGGTCAATTTCAAGGGCGTGTTTTTTACGATCCAAAAAGCCTTGCCGATGCTCAAACCCGGCGCCTCCATCATCGTCACCACCTCGATCACCAACCGTAGCGGCACCCCCAATTTCAGCGTGTACGCCGCCAGCAAGGCGGCCTTGCGTTCGATGGTGCAATCGTTGGGATTAACCTTGATAGGACAAGGCATACGGGTCAACGCGATCAACCCCGGCCCTATCGATACCGAAGGCTTCAACCGCCTGCCGTTACCCGGCGACGTGTTTCAAGCCATCAAAACCGATATCGAGGGCCGTTCGCCGATCAAGCGCTTCGGCGCGCCGGAGGAAGTCGCCAAGGTCGCGTTGTTTTTGGCGTCCGACGATTCGGCCTATGTCGTCGGCGAAGAAATCGTCGTCGACGGCGGCATCAGTTTAGTTTGTTTACCCTAGGAGGCATTATGAGCGCCGATCAAACCATCCCGACGATACGCACCCGCATCTGGCGGGAAGAAGCCGAGTCCGACAACCGTTTCGCCACCCGAACCGCCTATTGCCGAGGCTACGACGTTTACGGGGAAATGCTGGGCCAGGCCCGCTGGACCGATCTCTTGTATATGCTGTTCATGCCGGAAGCGCCGAACGCCGAACAATCCGCCCTATTGGACAGCTTGGCGCTGGCGCTGGCGAATCCGGGCCCGCGCGACCCGGCCGTGCATGCTGCCATGTGCGGCGGCGTGTGCGGCTCGCCGGCCGCCTCGTCGTTGATGGCGGCGTTGGCGGTCGGCGCCGGTCAGGCCGGCGGCGCTCGCG
>NZ_MKMC01000008.1:0-121351 GCF_001856095.1 Methylomonas sp. LWB | reverse complement strand
TAGGTAATAGGTGCGCTTGATCTCGAACGGAACATGGCGCCCCGCCTCGATAAAGGTCAAGTTGCCGCGGGCATCCGGGATGCGGGGTAATTCGATGATTTTGCAATCGTTAATCGACATTTTCTTCTCCGGTTAATGGGATCTCGAAGAACTCATGTACGGTTCCTCCTCCGCCAAATTCCGTTTTGAATTTATAAAGTCCCTCATTCAGCACTTTGCCGGCCTGCTCGTTGCAGATACCAAAGTCGAGCCAACGCTTTCCGTCGCTGACGGCCTTGGTAATGCAGAAGTCGAACACCGCGTCCAGTGCGGAAAATTGATAGCCGATGTCATTCGCGGCGATATATTGAGTATGAATACAGGTCGCGGTGATAAACAATAAAACGCCGGCGACGACTTGGTCTTGGTGGGTGCCGCAAACGATTTGAATTTGATCGGGAAAACGCTCGGCGAGCATCGTGATTTCGCTCAAGCTATGAACCGGCCCGGTGCCATGTTTTCGCGCCAAATTCTCGGTTAATACCTGCCAAAATTCGCCCAGTAGGGCCATGTCACCGGATAGGCCTATCTGGTTTTTCCGCGCTTTATTCAAACTGCGCCGCCGCCGTTCGCTGATTCGCCCGCGCGGCGTCGTCAGGTCAATCGAGCTCGAGAGATCGCAGCGGTAGCGGCGCGCGTTGAGTCGGAACAGCGCGTATAGATCGTCTTGCGCCGGTTGGCGGTGATAAAAGGCCGGTACCGCCTTGTACAACAGACGTTGTCTGCCTTGGCTTCGATAATACCGGCAACAGGTCCGCAGGGCTTCTATCATCCGCTCCCCACGTAGTTGGCCCTGCTGCACGATGCCCCCGTAAGTCGCGCCGGGATGGCTGACCACGCAAGCTTCGTCGTCCGGTTGCAACGCGGCCGGCAACAGGCCCAGCCAGCCGTGTTCGTCGTAGATGATCAGCGATTGGTCGACGAAACGACTACCGTGATAGGATAAAAACCGCCGGGTATGCAGTAGCGTGGATTGCAGCGAATCGTCGCAAAAGCTATCCCAATCCTCGGCGTCCGCTTCGCCGTAAGCACGCACTTGTAACGTCATTCCCGCTCCAGCCGCGCGCAGGCAAAGCCATCGCGTCCAAAGTGGTTGCCGTTATAAAACACGTAGAGCTGCTCGCCAATCTGGATAGGCGCCGCGTACATAATCGCATCCGAATCGAATTCGCCGGGCGAAACGTCCAGGTTCAGATGCGCATCCATGCGCCGCCAATGTATCCCGTCCGCCGACTCCGCATAACCTAATCGGTAGGCGGCGAAAGACCGTCGGCGCACCGAGTAAAATAGCCGAAATCCGCCGCCCGGTTTTCCGATCACGCAGGGACGGCCGAAGCCGTGCTCGTCGGCTTCCTCGACACGAAGCTGCACCTGGCCGTGGCTGGGGAAATGCACGCCGTCCTTGGATTCGACATAACGCAAATCGTAAACCGGCATGCTTTTGCCGTTCAATTCTATCCAGTCGCTACCCGCCACGTACCACAACCGGACGACGCCTTGATCGAGCAAGGCCCAGGGGCCACCCCGAATATGCCGCTCTTGGTCGGAGCGCTCCAACACCGGAACGCTGGAATGGCGATGGAAAGTTTCGCCGCCGTCGTCGCTGATGGCCAGCCCGGTTAACAGGCGGTAGCGGATTTTGGTACCCAATTCGAAACCGGCGTAATACAGAAACAGGCGTCGGCCACCCATCGGTAGCACCGAGCACGTCAGCAAACCGTTCTCATCGAAGCTTCCTGGGGCGCCGAGGTCTAGTAGCGGACGTTCGGAGACTCGCAATACTCGGGTGGGATCGTTGGCATCCACATCGACGAAACCCGGTCTACCCAAACCGTTGGCGTCGCAAAAAGTCACGAAAACCCGGATCACCTCGGGCGATATTTGCAACGGGGTTGGTACCATCGCATGGCTGCTGGCCCAATCCTGGTCGCCGGGAGGCGCATAAACGATGCCGAGTTTTCGCCAGTGCATCGTCATGCTTTAACCTTGAAAAAACGTAGCGAGCTGACGCGTGACGGAGAAGGCATCTCCGCTCCGTACAAAGCGCCGTCTTCGGTGTTTTGCGTTAGCACGATACCCGGCCCGATCCAGTTGTCCTTGCCTATCGTCAAATTGTTCGCGAGCGTGGAGTTCACGCCTAAAAAGCTGTTTTCACCAATGTGGCAGAAACCGGAGATGACGACGTGAGAGGAGATAAAACAATGATCGCCGAGCGAGGAATGATGGCCGATATGGTTGCCGCTCCATAAAATAACGTCGTTACCGATGCTGACAAAAGGTTGCACGGTATTGTCTTCGAAAATAAAACAATGCTCGCCGATCCGGGCATTGGGCCAAACGAACGCGCGAGTACTGATGTAAGACGCCAATCGATATCCGTTGGCTTTTGCTTGCTGCGTCAGACGAGCGCGCAGACGGTTTAGCTGGGTATAGGTGACCGCCACGAATACATCGTGATCGGCTGGCGAAAAATGCTCAGTCATGGATTCGAACGGCACCAGTGGCAAACCGTTCTTGGTGTCTCCCGTTAAAAAGGCGCTTTCCACCGCAAAGCCGACCACGTTATATGGGCTATCGGCTTCGAAATATTCTTGGGCGATGTCGGCGAATCCGGATGCGCCGACAATAATCAGTTTTCGTTGTTTCATGGCGGTATTCATCTCGGCAAATTAAGGTCTTTTGATCAAAATGTCTTCGCGGCGATTGGCCATGGGTAAATCCGCCGCCTGAGGTATCACCCAGCCGTGAAAACCTTGGGCTCGAACTCGCGCTAGTATTGCCAGAACCACCGAATCGTCCATCGCGCCGGGATCCAAAGTATTGAACGTCACCGTGGGCGTTTCGTCCTTTCCGACATAGGCTTTATGGCAAGCGATACCGGCACTGCTCGAGAAAAAACGCTTGCGCATGGTTGAATTGGGAATATCGCCTAACAGTATTTCTCCGCCTTCCGATAATAGCGATAAGGATAGGTCAACAAAATTCCACAAATTGCCTTCGAGGAAAATATATTGGATGACGCTATAACAGATGATGACATCGATGCGCCCGGTATATTGCGTAAATAAAGCCGGTAAATTCGGATAGCAGCCGGGGTATTTAACCGTATTTGGAGCATCCGGCAGCAAATCCAGCATTTCCTGGCTATCGGCCAGCAATAGCCGATGGTCTTGGTCCGCGCACAGTTTTTCCAGAAGCACTGGCAGTTGACTGCAGCCCGGACCGATCTCCAATACTGTTTTGCCGCGCTGCCGCAGATTGAGCAGCTTGTTGCATACGTCGGAAAAAATCAGCGGTTCCTTGCCTTCGCGGTAACTGTCCGGAAAGCCGACTTTCTCGTGTCGGCTTAATTGGTCGGATTTCGCCAATTCGCGGAATTTATCGAAATTCAAGTTTTCAAACAGATTATTGTCCGACATGGCTATCCTGAAAAATAAAGCAAACCGCCGGGAAAATCATTGCCGGAATCCCGAATAAAGCAAGCTATAGGCTATTTCCGGACGGTAGGGATTTAATGATGGAATATCCGGGCTGCCCATCGGTGCGCCGCCTTGCGCCAATTGCGAAACGAATAGGCTTTCGCTATGGTAGCGTTCGAAATACGCTCGGCTCTGCCGAGACTGATCCCGCCAGAAAGATTCGTCCATGCGTTGAATGATGTCGTCCAATTTGTCCAGAGAATCCCAGGTGGGTGCCCCCGGATAAATTAAGTCGGTGCTGCCCCATAGCCGGTCGCGCGCATTTTGGTGAGCCACTATCGGAATTCCCGCCGCCATCGCGTCGATAATCGCCTTGCCGCCCGACAACGGTAATGTTGGGAGATAAATATCGACTTCCAGTTGAGTCAATATCTCCGGTAGATTCGGCGCGGGGCCTAAGTAAATAAATCTTGAATCGGCTAACCCATTCCGACTCAGTGTATTGTAAATATTCTGTAAATACTCGTCGTTCAAATGGCCGATATGAAAATGAATGGCGTCGTGGTTTAACAATACATGCAGAATGACTTCCAGGTAATCGAGATGATAAGGTAGGTTTTTGAGTTTATGCAATCCGCCGCAAGAAGCAGTTTTCAGTCGGGGGGATGCAAAATTCCTTTGAGCGTTTAGATGATAGGCAAAGCCCGCGGAACTCAGGCATAAATAACGGTTTTGCAGAATGTCGAATTCATTTCTGCAGCGTAAAAAGCCGACATTATGCAAATCGATATGGTGCGCACCCTCCAAGTAACAACCTAAGGCTGGATAATGGTCGCAGTGGTGCATAAAAAGCACTGTTTTATCGGTATCCGAAGCGATTGCCGCCGTGGCTAGCGCGTCGTAACCGTGAGTAAGCATGTAAACGGAATTGGTGTGAGGGTTGGCTAGCGTGGTCTGCACCGTGCGCAATTTATCCAGAAAACTTTGGTTGTCGGCATTAATGAACCCAATTAGATTGGACTCGTCCAAGATAGTCGCCATCACGGGCTTCTTGCGGTTATTAATATTACTGGCAACTAGTAATATTGGCAGTTGGCTTGTCCGTATAATATCGCGAACTATTTCCAGATGCCCGCCTAGGCAGTACAGTTCGGTAACCAATATTATATGATGAGGCTTGTTGGGTAGTTCCTCGGCTTTGGCTAGCAGCTCGAAAGCTGACAAGCGGCCGACATCTTGACACATTTGGTCGAATTTCGAAGAGACCAAGTGTAGGCCTTGCATTGGTTGAGAGCTTCCTAGTTCGATGAAAAACTGGGTCATCGATTGCAGAAACTGTTCGAGATCGTTTTTTATTATTGCCGCCTGCTGTGACCGGATAAACTGTTGAATATCCTCAACCATTGATCATTCCTGCTGTTCTGAAAATTGGAAAGTTATTGTCGCGGATGGGTGGATATATTATCCGGAAATCAAACTCGCCGGGAATACCGGAGAGTATCCCAATTCTAAAATCCACGGCATGAGTAGTTGATTAATCGTCAGTGCCTCGTCTTTCGAGTAACTAATGCTATGACCGCGCGCATCCCGAGATTTTTCGTAGGTTGAAATGGTTTCGGCGACCGATGCGATTGCCGGAGAGGGAAACGGTTCAAGATCCAGCTGATTCGCCAATTGATTCAGCGTGCCGCCGAGCGTTTCCGGGTTCGCTAAATCTTCCAGTCTGACCTCGATAAATCGGGGGGATTTAAGCAACTCTCTCCGTTTAAGCACTAGCGCGGCAATCATGTTCTCGAAGCGTATCGCAGCTCTGGAAACTTCGGTGGATATCCAGCCCTTTTCCATCAGGCTCCACATAATCATGCGCGGGTCTCGAATCAGGTGGACAAAATAACAATCCGGATAAAGCTCTCGCAGAAACTCCAATCGCCAAAAGTTTGCCGGCGTTTTTTCCACCCAGCCAGCCTTATCGGAAATGGTGGTGGCATAGTCGAAAGTATAGGCAATAAAATGCCGCATCGCGTTGAGTACCGGTTCTCTTTGCGGATAAAAGTTTCGGCATAACACCATTTCCAGCAAACAATCGACGGCTCCTTCGTAGTGCTCGAAAATATCCGATGAAAACCTTGCTTGAGCGGTAAAACTCTCCGAGGGTTCGACGCCAGTTACTAGATTACGCATCAAATGTTCAAAGCGTTTAACAGCCATGGGCGTGCCCGCGGTCGAAAAATCATCGGTAATCGCCTGTATTAGGTCGTAAAAACCGTCGTTTTCGACTAGAAATTTGGTTTCAATCGGTACGGCATAGAGGGCGCCATGTCGATACATCGCATTTAGTGTAATGGTAGTGCCCGAGCGACCCATGCCGCCAATAAAAACACGTTTCATTTGGTAGTTTAAATGGAATTAGTTGTAAAGCCGGTAAATGATAGATCGGAATTAATGCGATCAACTCAGTATTGTCGGCTGCTTGGGTTGACGTTTTTCACGTCTTTCAGTCGAGCTTGCGGAGTTGGTTAAATTATTTATATGGTTTCTTAGATCGCTGATATTCACGATCATGTCGTCATGCACGCCTAATTCGTGGGAGCCGTCCAGTCTAAAGCATTCAAAGAAGACCAGTTTTAATTTCGCTATTTGGGCCATTTCGGCAAGATAGAAATAGTTGCTGTTCTTGTAACCATTCACCAAGACCACGACTATCGTTCCAGGGCGGCAAAATACCAGATTCGCTTGAGCGGCCCCTGCTTCCGAGACAATAATTTTAGCATTAGAAAATACGCGGATTTGTTCTTCGAACGAAGCGCGGCCAGGGTCGAAATCCCAAAAACCCTCGCGGATAAGCATTTCACGGCAGAGTTCGCGGTTCACTAAACGGCGAAATTCGACGTTAGTGCGAGTAATTAATATCCGCTCATATTTAGCAATGCCTTGCATGGCATGATCGGCCGCGAGTTCCTTTAATAACTCGACGGCTGTGGGCGAAATTAAAATGTCACTTTTTTTAGGTAGCTGCAGGGTGCGAACCGTATTGATCGATAGGTCCGATACCCAATGGAGTTTTCCAACCTTCACCGAGGCATTGCGCGCAACCTTGATGACTATGGCGTCGTTTCCTAAAATTAGACGGATGACGGCTTCCTGAAGTTTGCCAATTTTTTCATCGATTAAAAAAGTAGCATTACAAGCGAGTCCATTCTTTCTGGCTAATAAGTATCGAGGTAGAACCTCAATTATCCAATGGAAGTAATTGTGACCATGATCGTGCATGAGCGAAAACGCTTCGGGTACATACAAGTCCGTGTAAGTATATTTTACCGCGCAAACATTATTGACGGCATGAAGTATGTAATGACATTTGATTTCGGAAGTGTTGTCGGTAGTATCGTCAAGATGGTCGTAAAGTAAATCGTGGCTATTCGCGATGATCATGGCGCTACCGCCAATTAGCACCACGTTTTCCAATATACCGTAATACGGTGTCGGTAGCGGGTGAATTTCAACTTCGCCAATGGTGTTAGGCCGATTCAGAAAATGCGGGTCTGGGACCGAAATGCTGGATGCCGCGGAAAGCTTTTTAACAAACCAGCGGCGATTTTGAGCAAATTGAACTATTTTGTGTATTTTTCCAACGACGTATACACCTTCGCGCCAGTTATTCAGGTGCGGCATGGGTAAGAAATAGTTGAAAAAATAGTTATAGCAAAGCGCGGATGCTCCAAAATATCCGCAGGCGGAGAAGGCAATTGCTAGAGCCAACCAATAATTGTTGCGATAGGTTTTCGGTACAAGGCCTTTTTTACTGGCTTCGTCGAACAGGGCTTGCAATAGCGCGGGGCCGTTTTTAACCTCGAAACGCAGTTGCCGGTCGAGCGAGTTGTCGCATGCAATATTGAACCTCGACAAGATATTCCAAGTGAGGGTTTCGCTATCCACGTTGTCGTTGAAATTGAACGGCAAACGATTTTCGCGGATGCCGTTCAATATGAAGTGTCGGAAATGGTTTTGCGTTACATCGGGGTATTGCTTTTTGTAGAATTCCTCGTCAAAGCCCAAAATGTCCCGAAGGCTCGTTTGCGACGACAGTAATCGCGCTTGCTGTTCTTGAGCTGTTTGAGTATTTATCGACCAAGGGAAACGGCCTTCGTACATGCCTTGGGTAAGAAAGTGGATCAGAGGATCGGTTTTCGTATTGGCGACATCGGGGAACTTCTCTAAATAAGCTTTTTTATCGAATACCAATAATTTCTCAATGACCGCTAACTCTTCATCGGTGTATGCGCTTATGTCAAAAAAATTTTTATACATGGTATTGGATGGGGTTTATCGAATACTAATTCTTGAGTTAGGCTTTTTTATTGTTTAAATGACTTTGTCGCCAAGCAAGAACCGAGTCGGCGGTTTCCCAGCGGTAGCCTAATAAGCCCGCGAGAAAAGGGTCGTCTTTGAAGCGGCCGTTCATCATCCGCGAGAAATTAATTTGCTGTTGAATAATGGGCAGGGTGTAGAGATTGTTAATGGCTCTTCTAACATTAGGCGATACGTTAACCCCGGCGCGGTGGTAAGCGAGCGCGTCGAATATTACGGCATCGCCTGGGTCCGCTATGATTTGAATTTCATGCTTTTTAGCGTACTCGTCCGAAGGAAAAGGCTCATGGAGATGGGAGCCGGGCAGGAAAAACGTGCCGCCGGTCGTCGCGTTAAATGGATCGATACAGAATAGCGATTGCAACGCAATCGGACGAGAAATCGTAAAGTGTTGATATTGCAGTTCGCGATGCCAAGCAGTTTGATAAAGAGTATCGTCGGGTGGGTTTAATATACCGACTTGGGAGGAAAGGCTAATATTGTTGCCTAGCGCCTTTTTAATCACCGGTAAGATTTTTTCATTACAGGCAATTTTATGCAGAAAAAAATCGTCGTAGGCCAGCATGGAGCGCACGATATACCGATCTTTTAGAGCAATCAGATTGTCTAGCCCGAATTCGTCGACTTGCTGCTGATAGATTTCGTCCAGCTTTTGCCGGGTATAATCGACTTCTTCTACCGTTAGAGCGGATTTTATTACCGAGAAGCCGTTTCTAGAGACTTCTTCCAAGTGCATTTCGATATCGGTCTCGTTTTTATGGCGTTCGTATACGCCGTGAACGGCCAAATTGAGTTTTTCTGCTTCGGCTCTCATTATATTGTCCTCGATTAATGGGGATTCAAGTTCTTCGGAAACAAACGGTTGTGCTTGCTTCCAAGTTTAAGTCCGCTCTAGAGTTGAGTTGGTGGTGCGATAATCCACGATAGATTCAAGCGCTTTTAAATTGACGCCATGATTTTGGTGGTCCACTTGTGCAAACATTGCTCAAGATCATACTGAGTCACTATAGTTTTTCTGGCGGCTTTGGAAAGCGAGTTGGCTTTTCGTTTGGGTAGGCTTAACGCTTCGACCACTCGGTTGACCAAGCCCTCTTGATCAAAGAAATCGAACAACAAGCCGTTTTTGCCATCCTGAATCAGTTCTCTTACCGGTGCGGTATCGGAGGCAACGATGATGGGGCCCGTCGCCATGACTTCCAGCAGCGACCACGACAATAAAAACGGATAGGTTAAGTACGCATGTACTTTCGAGAGTTGTAAAACGTTACGGTAATCCGCCTTGGCGAGGCGGCCGAGGATGTGAACCCGGTTCGGGTCCAAGTGGGAACCGACTTCCCGCATCAGCATGGCCAGCCAGGAGTCGTGGCCGTGGGGACCGGGACCGTAGCCGCCGGTTTCACTACCTATGATGATGACGTGCGCGTCGGGTCGACGCTTCAATAGTTCCGGGAGGGCACGCATAAAGACATGAAATCCGCGCGTGGGCTCAAGATAGCGGGCGACAAACGTGATGATCTCGTCTTGTCCGCCAAGCGTTATGCCCTTGTTTGGAATCGTCAGGGTTCGAGTGGCATCTGGGCTAAAGTAGTTCGTGTCGATACCCTCATGAATCACGTCGATTTTGGATTGAGCCCAAGCGGGGTAGGTGCTCCGCTGCCAATGGGTCGGAGAAATCCCGGCATCGATGTCGTGCAGCGCGTGCAGATTGACGGTATTTTTCAAGCGCAACTTAGCGAGCTTTTCGACATCGTCGGTTTTGAATTCGGAATCGAAATTAAAGTCCTGGCCGGTCGCCGCGTAAAAATATTCTAAATAGCCCAGGTATTTTGCGTCCGGCCATATGTCGCGTAATAACAGCGCCTCGCCCCAGCCGGGATGCACCATCACGACATCGGGTTGGAATCCTTGGCTTTTTAGCAGATCGGCGGCCTTGGCGGTGGCTTCCGCTCGCAGAATTTTGGCTTCCCATTCGCTCATCAGCGGGTGAATATCCGGGTTGCTACTGCGAGACGGAGTGTATGCGATAGTACTGATGTTGGCGATTTCGACATTCGGCGCTTGCCGTATCGCCATGACTTGATTTTTTGTGTCCTTGGCTAAATGCGTGGCGATTTGCAGGAATTGGGCTGGAAAATTTTGATGAATAAATAGGATTTTCATAGGAAAGGACAGTTGGGGCTAGCGATGCCGGCGAGTTCGAGGTGGAAATGCCAAGCCATCATGCGAATAGCGGTCCAAGTTAAGATTGTTATTATAGTAGGGGTCGAAAAACAGTCGGTTCGCCCAGCGTCCGCGCAATGCCGATTTTTCCTTCTCCAGTCGGGCGCGTTTTTCCGGCGTATCGTCCCGTCCTCGACTGGCCGATTCCGCATGCCATAATCTGGCTTCAGGCGTCCAGACGATTTTTTTGCCCGAGTCTCCAAGCCGCAAACAAAAATCCACGTCATTGAACGCTACAGGAAACGCCTGGGCATCCAGGCCGCCCAATGCCAAATAATCCGATTTTCGGCAGATTAAACAGGCGGCGGTAACCGCGCTAACTTCGCGGATTAACTGATTATAGCCGAAATATCCCAAATCGGATTCGTCCCACAAGTTGCCGATATGGCCGGCTAAACCGTGTAATCCCAGCAAAACGCCGCCATGTTGGACCATGCCGTTGGGCCATAACAACTTTGCGCCGACCGCGCCGATGTCCGGCCTTAGCAACTGGGTAACCATGTTTTTTAACCAGTCAGCATGGATCGCCTCGATATCGTCGTTGATTAAGCCGATTATTTCGCCTGTTGCTAGGGTAACCGCATGGTTATTAATCGCTGAGTAATTGAAGCGATGTGGGTAGGGAATGATGCGAATGCCGGCTTTTTTAAGTTGGGATAAATACTTGAGGGTTGCTTTGTCTTGCGAGTCGTTGTCGACGACGATGATTTCCAGATAGGGGTAGTCGGTTTTCTTTAAGCTCTCGATACATTTTTCCAGCAGGATTCGATGATCTCGCGTCGGAATGATTAGGCTGACCGTCGGCCAGATTTCCGGTTGCCGCCAGCGCATTACTCTGAACGCGTTGTCGGCGATCCGGGTTTCGATGCGGCTGCCTGGCGCGATTGCGGGCAGGCACTCGGCGACCGCCTCGTCCAATGCTGGGGAGAGACTGGCTTGATGACGGTGGTATAACACTTCCGGCAGGTGTTTGATCGCCGACGCGGTTCGCTCCCGTTCGGGAAGCGCGCGGACGGCCAGCCACGGCCAGCACTCAGGGTGTTCCAGCCACACCGAGTCCTGCGGCAGTAGCCCGCTTCGCACCGCGAATAGATGCTGAAGTAGGTCTTGGCTCAGGAACAAATTCAGGTCCCAGTCCGGCTTGAACCAGGGTTCGATGGTCGGCGGCTGACGATGCAGCAGGCAATCGCTGTAGGCTATCCGAACCGCCGGATCGGCGAACGTGCTGCCGATTTGGGCTAGCGCCGATTCCGGCAAAGTGTCGCCCGCCTCGATAAAGCTCAACAAGCCGTCGTGTTGGCTTAATTTATGTCTGATGGCTTCGGGCCACGCTCGGCTATCGACCACGGTCAGGCGGGAATCGGCGAAGTTGCCTTGGCCCTGTGCCAATACCTCGAAACCCTGCCAGCTTTGCGAAGCCAAGCTATCCAAGGTTTTTTGCAAATCACCGTCGCCGAACACCACGATCAATAAGTCTTGTTGGCAGTCGAGCGGAGTCTGGATCGCTTCAGGCGGATAGCATGCGGCCCAATCCGGATACGCCGAAAAATCCACCGACATCGGCAAATAATCTCGGTATTTTAAGAACTGTTTCGCGAGCAGGCGCCGTTGATCAGGCAACAACACGCGGTCCGCCTCGACGAGTTGCTCCAGCAATAGCGGGGCCGTGGCCACCGTGAGTGGGCTGCCAGGCAGGTTTTGGCCTTGTTCGCTCAATACCCGGACTTCGTGGCTGTCGCCGTCGGCATAGGCAAACGGCAAGGTGTAACTAAAACCGTGCCGGCCGTTGCCTAAACCCATCTCGATCAAATCCGTGCGCCGCCGGTCGGCGTGGATTTCCCCGATCAATTTATCGTCCACGAAAACACTCAGGCGTACCGCTTGATCCGGTCTGGCGGAATTCCAGGCCCAGCCGGTGAGTTTCAATCCTCGTGTATTAGCGACGCTGCCGAGCAGTGTCGAGGTCGGTCGAGTTTGGGTTCGGTTCAGATAAATAGTGCCGTTCAGCCAGAATTCGCTATTGGCGACTTTGGCGCGTAAGCGACTAATGCCGCGCAATTTCGAGACCGGTAATGCGACGCGAAAGCCGTAGCAACCATCCCCGATGGTCTGCGATTGCGGCAGCCAAAAATGAGCGTGGATTAGCGCCAACGGATAGTCGTCGCCATGGATTTCGACGACGACGCGTTCCTGTAACCGCGTGGCGTCGCAGACCCAGCCCGACAAATAGCCGTCGCTGAAATCGGTTAATTCGCCTTGGAAACTCATGTCGGGTCGTTCATGGAGAAATAGCTGGATGGGCGGAGAGTATGGCGTTCAGCCAATTTTCGACCGTCGCGTCGGGAGCCAACGGTATGTCGCCAGCCGTTGGGTCCAGTAAATCGGCATAAGTCCCGATGGCGGGCGCGGCGATCGGCAGACCGCAGGTTTTTGCCAGCCGCCACGCTATGGGTTCGATTTGCGGCCAGCGGCTGGCGTCGAGTATTAACGAGCATCGATGCAGCGCGAGCATCCTCGGAATTTCCTGGTAAGCGAGCGCGCCGACCGCCCACGCCCGGCCGGTTGCCAGTAGCGCGCCGTCATTCACGCTTTCGCCGAATACGATCAATTCCGCATTCAGCCGCCGAGCCGCCAGCAATCGGGACATCTTCAAAAGCGCTTCGAAATCGTCGCCACCGGGCGCGGCCTGTATGACGGCGATGCGCAGGTGCCGGTCCCGAGGTAACGGAGGGGTGTTTTCGGCGGCGTCGCGATCGCTTGCCCAGTTTGGGGCTCGGTAGCGAAACCGAACTTCCGGAAAACGCCGCCGAAAACGGTTTAACCCGTCCCTCGACGCCAAATAAACGCCGCTGGCGTTTGCCAGCAATTGCCGCGAACCCTGGCGCAAATCCGCTGGACTATTCAGGTCGGGCAGTCGGCTGCCGTAACGATCGATACATTCGACGCAAGCGGTGATATTCGGAGGATCGCCGCAAAACGCCGCGTTCGGTCGAGTCAGCGTGATGCGGGGACAATACGCGGCATAATCGCTTAAAAAGATCCGG
This sequence comes from Methylomonas sp. LWB, assembly GCF_001856095.1. Classification (NCBI taxonomy): domain Bacteria; kingdom Pseudomonadati; phylum Pseudomonadota; class Gammaproteobacteria; order Methylococcales; family Methylococcaceae; genus Methylomonas; species Methylomonas sp. LWB. Next base: position 108,261 of record NZ_MKMC01000008.1, on the reverse strand, counting down.
TAGGGAATAGCGAGTTCGATCAGCCCCGGCCCTATTTGAAAAGGCCAATCGGCCAAATCGTAAATATCGATGCGGGCGAGGTTCAGCCGGGACAGGTCTTGCCACAGTGGCTGCTCGTCATCCGGCCAGCGGTAGTGCAACGACAGCGGCGTTTCGGTTCGAGTGCTTTGCAAGGAGAGGGACAGTGCGCCGTCCGCCGCGCGCGACGCCTGCAGGGTAAACGTGGCGGTTTGGCTTAGGCCTTGCGCCAACCATTCTCCTCGCAAATCGCCGGGCTGGGTGGTGGGCAATAGCGCCAATTCCGCGCGTTTGCCGAGCAGCATCGATAAAAATTGCCGCTGCAAGGCTAGCCGTATCGGCCGCAACGGATCTTCCGATAGGAAGCGGTCGTATTGATCCGAATGGTCCGGGTATCTGGCGTAGATCTTGGCGACATTCTTGGCCGCCAGATCGGCTTTTTCAGTCCCGAAAGACACGCTACCGGAGTGACCGACGAACACTCGCGGCGTGCAAACGTTACGCCAACCCCGCCGTTCGGCGCGTAGGCAAAACTCGGTGTCTTCCCCGTAACCGCGTTCGATCATGCGGCTATCGAATCCGCCGGCCTCGGTCAAACATTGGCGTTTGATGTATAAACAAAAACCGACGCCAACCGGAATATCCACAATGCTGTCGGCGGGCAGTTCGGCGCAGAGACGATCCAAACGTTGCAAGACCGCCGGCTTGGGCAAGGCCCAAGCGCGCATCGGCGTCGGGTAGCTGACCAGTTCGCCGTTGTTGCTGAATGGCGTGACAGTGCCGATATCGTTGGCCAGATATGCGGCGTCGCGCAAGCGGTCCAGCCAATCGCCGTGTACCACGGTGTCGGCGTTGAGTAGTATCGCATCGCGATGCGGGCCGAGCCGTAGGCCGCGATCGACGGATTGGACGAAGCCGGCGTTGACGGCTTGTTTTACTAGTGTGATACGGCCTTGGTCCGCCAGTTTGCGCAAATAAGATGCCAACAAAGGATCGGGGCTTGCGTCGTCGACGACAATCAAGCGGTAGGCGGTGCGATTGGCGGCGGTTAAAACCGACTTCAGACAAGCCTTGGTTTCCGCGTAACCTTTATAGACCGGTACGATCACATCTACGGCGCCGTCTTGCTTTGCTATTGTCAAAGCGGCATCGCCGCTGGACGCGACATCGGACGCGCCGCTGAAAACCAGCGGCGACCCGGCCAGATCTTTATTCGCCAAATGGACCCGGATGTGCCGGGGGCGATAGGGGAGTTTAAAGGAAAATCCGTCGCGCTCGCCGCCCAAGCCGTTCCGGTTTAACAGTGGGGTCGCCAGAAACGGTTTCAGCGTGTAATCGATGCCGTCGAGAACCACGCTGAGCGGCGGTTGCCGCTCGGCGTTCAACAGCCAACCGCTGAGGGTTTCGCCGTCGAAGCGGCAAGCGCCGATCGGTGCATCCCCGAATCGGGTCAGAATCCGCGCCGCCCGTAATACATCCACCGGTTGATCGTGTCTGGCCAAGGCCGCCCAGGCCAGCTGCCGCGAAGCGGGGTTGGGCGGCTGGGGATGCGCTTCCAGCAGTTCCAGCAAATATGCGATCAACGTGTCGTTATCCGGAAACCGTCTTCTCGCGTTGAACAATAATTCCACCGCGGCATTGGGTTGTCGGCAGTGCTCGAGCGCCTTGGCTTGCAAAAGCGTCAAATCGACCGACTTAAGTTGATAGACGCGCGTTACTCTGTCGATCAGTCGCCACGCGTAATAGGGATGATCGCGGCGTAACAATCGGGCGGCGGTATCGACAAAATCGAGGGTATGCGACGGTTCGCCGCCGACGGTTCGGTCGCGGTCATCGAGGCCTATCGCTTCGGCGGAAAGCAGGGGCAGTGGGGTTAATCTCGTCAAAACAGGCCGGGACTTTGTTGGGGGCAAGGCCGACGCAACCCGACCTGCGCCAATATCGGCAAAAAATTCGTCAGGCAAAAAAAAGGTGCCGAATGTTCGGCACCTTTCAATGGGGTTTTAATTAGTCGGAAGCGTCATTACAGGCTATCCAAGAAATTTCCCAGGCCGGTCAGACTGATATTTTCGGCGTGCGCATCGCTATCGAAATTACCAATAAAGCGCTCGACATTGCTGATGTCCAAGGTCGTGCCATCGGCCAGAACCACGGTAGCGGTATTGGCCGCGGTGTCGACCGAGCCGCTGGTGATGTGTACGCCGAACAAATCGAGTACGTCTCTACCGGCGCCGCCGTCGATGGTAATCGTGGTCGAGTCGTCGTTGATTTCGCTGGATTGGACGACGATTTTATCGTTGCCGGTACCTGCGTCGACGATATCGCTGCCGTCTCCGACCGTGATCGTGTCTTTGCCGGCGCCGCCAAAGATCGTATCGTTGCCGGTGCCGCTGGTGATGCTGTCGTTGCCGTCGCCGCCGATCAATACGTCGTTGCCGCCGCCGCCGGTAATTTTGTCGTTGCCGCTGCCGCCATCCAGATAATCGTTGCCGGAGCTGCCGAGTATGCTGTCTTTACCGGTGCCCGCGACGACGGTGTCGTCGCCAAGGCCCGTGACGATGGTATCGTTGCCGGTGCCGGCGGTGATACTGTCGTTTCCGGCGCCGCAGAGGATGCTGTCGTTACCGGTGCCGCTATCGACGGTATCGTCGCCGTCGCCGGCGTCGATGATGTCCTTGCCTTTGCCGCTGACGACGCTGTCCTCGCCGGCGCCGCCTTTAACGGTGTCGTTGCCGGTGCCGCCAATGACGGAGTCGTTACCGTCGCCGCCTTGAACGTTTTGAGCAATGCGGCCGGAATACGTCAGGAAGTCGTCGCCCGCGCCGAATATCACCGAGCCTCTGAACAGGCTGGACAGGTCAAGGGTGACGTTGGTTTGGGTCGAGAAAACCAGCGCGTTGATGTCTCGAATCACCGAGCGGCTCAAGCCGTCCAAGCTGAAGTCGCCGCCGCCTTGAATCCAGACCACGTCCGAGCCGGATGGAATTTGGTCTACCAGACTGGTTTCCGGATCGACAATGACACTCAAGGTGTCGCCACGCTCTCTGTCCAGCGCGGATAAAAACGCTCCGTCGACAAGACCGGAATCTTGCAATTCGGTCAATGCACTGGTGCTCTGGTCGTTATCGTAATTTGAAGACATTCGTTAGCCCCTTATATTTTCTTAATAATTAGGCTGTCGCATGGAGTGCGTTAAAGCGTTGTCACCGTTAACGGCCTGTATGAGCCGTGGTTCCGAGAGTGCGCCGTGTAACATTCCTAGCGAAACAACTGTGCAGGGAGTATAGATTCGCTTTTTTTTTTTGCAAGGCGACGCCCAATTTTTTTAACGGCCATCGCAAATTTGGTGTCGTATATGGCTAGACGAATTTGGATTGGCGTTAGCGGTAAAGCCGATCTCAGGGTGGGGCGGAGTCGTTCGATCAGTGTTGGAAGCGGTGGTTTTGATAGAGCCCGCGGTTTGGGAGTGGAGATTAGTTGCCCGCCCACTTGGCCGCGATTAGGTGATTGGCGCGTCGCACGACGCCGGCGTGTCGATGATTTCTTCGATCAAGGCGCTCCGCGATACGGCACGGCGAAATGGTTTATCATGGCTACTCACCGAAAATTTCAGAGGCCCCAATGCGCCAGTTATTTCGCTTGATCCTTTTTTTGTCTGCGTCCGGACTCGTTCTGGCCGAACCAGCGCCGGAAGAATTGGCGCCAGTACCGGAGCCACCCGATTTGCCGATGCCGATTCAGTCGGGTGAGGAAATGGCACCGGATATTACGATCACCCGCAAGGGCCGGGACATCATTCACGAGTATCGCCGTAACGGCAAATTGGTCATGGTTAAGGTGCAACCCGATGTCGGGCCGTCCTACTACATGCTGGATACCAACGGCGACGGGGAAATGGACGTGAAGAAAAACGATTTGGATAAGAACACCAATGTCAACCAGTGGATCTTATTCGAATGGGATTGACGTCCGGGGTGGTCGATGGCGAGTAGGGCGGCCGCCATCGACAATCGCTGAACGCGGTGTTATTCGCTCACTTTTAGCAGCCAGCCGCCTTCCGCATCGCATTTGCCGGCCTTGGCCTTGGCGGTGACCGAAATACGGACCGCCGCATTTTTCAGATCTACGGGAAGATGACCTTTTATCCAATAGAAGGTGTCTTTGTCCTCGATTTCGACGTCGACCGGTTGTTGCCGAATGCTGACATGGATGTGGCCCGGGCCGTTGCTGCCCGATACCGCGAACGAGAATTCCGCGCCAGGCGCGACCGTTGCCAAATGTTCGGGGTGGTAACGAGTGATTTTTGCCTTGATGCAGTTGTCTCCGCCGCCGCCGGCCGAGCCGCCACCGTGCCCGCCGTGGCTTTCAGTGGATTGCGACCAAGCCTGCTGAGCGATGCCGGTCAGCATTAGAATGGTGAGTAGCTTAGGGATGCGCATGGGTGTTTCCTCATGTTCTTATTGTCAAAGTGTCCAGATTATAAGTCCGAAGCCCGGAAGATTGAAATTCGGGCCTATAGCGCCGGTGGGCTTGGCATTGAAGTCCCGGGTGCTTTTGATTACATTGGGCGCGAGTCGGTTGATTTGCGAATTTATAACAATAGTAAGGGGAGGGGGTATGTTGTTTTTGGCGAAGTTGTGCGGCATTTTGACGTTGATTTGGTTTTACATGACCGCGAAAAATCACGGCGGTCCTTTGTTGAACTGGCCGGTTATCGGTTTGATCGGTTATTGGCTGACGTGGTGGCTATCCAAAATGCTGATTGTCGTGCCTTTGGCCGGCATGGTGCCTAAGCATTCGGTGGTCGAATTCCTGCTCACCCAATTGCCGGTACTGTGTTCGTTGGCAGTCTGCTATTTGATTCGCGGCAAGCTGATCGCCAGTTTGTCCGCGGTCGATAAATAACTGTTTCGGTGCCGAAAACCGTCTTAATCACCGGCGCGGCCCGCCGCATCGGTGCTGCTTGCGCCAGTTCCTTGCACGAAGTTGGTTGGAATGTCGTGCTGCATTATCATCGGTCGGAAGTCGCCGCGTTGGATCTCGCCGGGGCGTTTAACGAAGTTCGACCCGATTCGGCCTTCACCGTAAAGGCCGATTTGGCGGAGGCGGATCAGCGCGGCAAACTGATCGAGTTTGTCGCCGATTTGGGCGGTGTCGATGCGTTGGTGAACAATGCTTCGGCGTTTTTACCGACGCCGTTCGGAAGGGTCGCGGAAAGCGATTGGGACGATTTGATGGCGGCTAACCTGAAAGCGCCGTATTTTTTGTGCCAGTCGCTGGCGGCGGGTTTGAGGCGCCGGCGCGGCAGCATCGTCAATATTGCCGATATACATGCCGAAACGGGTTTGCCGGGCTATTCGGTTTACAGTATCGCCAAAGCAGGTCTGGTAGCGATGACGCGCTGTCTGGCCAAGGAGTTGGCACCGGAGGTCAGGGTGAACGCGGTCGCGCCAGGGGCGATTTTGTGGCCGGAACAAGCCGGATCCGAAGCGGCCCAAGCCGAAATTCTTCAGCGGGTGGCGTTAGGTCGGCGTGGCGACCCGGACGATATTGCCGGGGCGGTCCGGTATTTGCTGACCGCGGACTACGTGACCGGTCAGGTTCTGGCCGTGGACGGCGGTCGCGGTTTGAATCGTTGAGTTTAGTATTCCGCCGGGCCTAGTTTGGTTTGGCTGGCTAGCGTCTTGTCGAAAGCGTCCCACAGTTCGCCGAAACGGCGGCCGCAGACCGGGTGGGTTTCGTTAGGCGCGATTTCCGCCAGTGGCTCCAGCACGAAGGCGTAGCGTTCGATTTCGTCTCGGGGAATTCGCAGGCGGCCGTCGCTAATTATGTCGCTGCCGTACAAAATCAAATCCAGATCCAAGGTTCGGGCCGAGAACTTTTGGCTGTCGCGGCTGCGGCCGTGATCCAGTTCGATTTGGCGGAGCAGTTTTGCCACCGCTTTAGCCGGAAGGTCGGAGTCGAAGCTGGCGACCAGATTGTAAAAGCTATCGCCGCTGAAGCCGACCGGTTCCGATTCGTAAATGCTCGAGACCGTCAGATCGCCAAACTGGGCTTGCAGCGCCCTTAAGCTGGACGGGATGTGGACTTCCTTGTCGATGTTGCTGCCGATGCTAATGTATCCGGTCGGCATGGTCTATCTCTGGCCTCGTTCTATTACGATGCCGACGTCGCGGGCTCGGCTGATCGCGCCTTTTTTGTTAAGAGTAATGCGTACCCAGGGAATGGGGAATTCGCTGCGCAGTAGTTTGGCGATTTCTTCGATCAGAGTTTCCACCAGAAAGAACTCGCTGTCTTCGACGAAGGCGACAACCCGGTCGGAAACGGTTTTATAGTCCAGGGCATGGGCGATATCGTCGCTGGCGGCGGCGGGGCGGATGTCGAAGCCCATCTCGATATCGAGCACCACTTTTTGCTTGATTTTTCGCTCCCATTCGTAAATGCCGATCAATGTATCGATCTCAAGACCGCCTAAAAAGATGATGTCCATCGTTGCTTTCCGGTTATGATATTTTCTTCAAAGCGGCCAGTATCGAGTATCCGGCCGGCCTATACAAGTATCGAAACGAGGTTGTTTGAATGATGGAATGGTTGCTGGTGCCTTTTGCTTATCTAACCGGTTCGGTGTCCAGCGCGATTATAGTTTGCAAATTGATGGGGCTGGCGGACCCGAGGGAGAACGGATCAGGCAATCCCGGTGCGACCAATGTGATGCGGATAGGCGGTAAGAAGGCCGCGGCGATTACGTTGGCCGGCGACGCCTTAAAAGGCTTGATTCCGGTGCTGATCGCCAAGGCGCTCGGCGTAGATACGATGGTGCTGTCGGCTGTGGTGTTCGCGGCGTTTCTCGGTCACTTGTATCCGGTCTTTTTCGGATTCAAGGGTGGAAAAGGGGTGGCCACGTCGCTGGGCGTGACCTTGGGTGTTGCGTGGTTATTGGGGTTGGCGGTTTCAGGTACTTGGTTGTTGGTTTATAAAATCGGTAAGATTTCGTCGTTGTCGGCGCTGGTCGCCGCCATATTGACACCATTCTACGTCTGGTTGATCGTTGGCGACGTATACTTGATCGCCACTTTCGCGCTGATTTCCGCTGTGTTGCTTTGGCGGCATCGCAGCAATATTCAGCGTTTGCTGGCGGGTCGGGAATTCTGATCGCAAGCGCTTAGATCGTTAGCAATTCTTCCATCGGCCAGCGCGGCCTGGCGAAAATCTCCAGGTCTTGGTGCTGGCCCACCAATAGGCGCTGGCAGCCCGCGTAAGCGATCATCGCGCCGTTGTCGGTGCAAAACTCCGGCCTTGGAAAATAAATGCGGCAGCCGGTTCGGTCGGTTAGCGTTTGCAATTGAGCTCGAATCGCTTGGTTCGCGCTGACGCCGCCGGCGACGACCAGAGTTTTTAGCCCGGTTTGCTGCAATGCGCGCCAGCATTTGATCTGCAAGGTGTCGGCGACCGCTTGTTGAAAGGCGTAGGCGATGTCGGCTTTATCTTGCTGGGTTTGCTCGGTAGCGGCCAACGCGTTCAGCGTGAAAGTTTTTAGGCCGCTAAAACTGAAGTCCAGTCCGGGGCGATCCGTCATCGGTCTTGGAAGCTTGAAGCGCTCCCGGCCAAAAGTCGCCAGTTCGGCCAACTTGGGTCCGCCCGGATAAGCTAGGCCCAGCATTTTAGCGGTTTTGTCGAAGGCTTCGCCGGCGGCATCGTCCAGTGACTCGCCCAGCAGCCGGTAGCGGCCTATCCCTTCCACCTCGATTAACAGTGTGTGGCCGCCGGAAATCAACAGAGCGACGAACGGAAACTCCGGCGGTTCCGCCTCCAGCATTGGCGCCAGCAGGTGGCCTTCCATGTGATGAACGGCGATTGCAGGGATTTGCCAGCTCCAGGCCAGGCCGCGGGCTGCGGCGGCACCCACCAGCAAAGCGCCCATCAGGCCGGGGCCGGCTGTATAGGCAATCCCGTTAATCGAATCCGCTGATAAATTGGCTTCTGCCAATACGCACTTGATCAGCGGTACCAGCTTGCGGATGTGATCTCTGGATGCCAGTTCCGGAACCACGCCGCCGTATTCGCGGTGCGTGGGAATCTGGCTGTGCAAAGTGTGGGCAATCAAGCCTCGATTCGAGTGATAAACGGCGACAGCTGTTTCGTCGCACGAGGTTTCTATCCCTAAGACATACATTAGTTTTTGAAGAAATGGAAATTGTCGGTATAATCGAACGTTTCACATGGGTAGCATGCCCTAGGCTTCAACCAGATACTAACACAATTCGGATTATTGCTAATGCCTTCAGTAAAAGTTAAAGAGAACGAACACTTCGATATCGCGATTCGTCGCTTCAAGCGCGCTTGTGAAAAAGCCGGTGTATTGGCCGAGGTTCGTCGTCGCGAGTTCTACGAAAAACCGACCACCGAGCGTAAACGCAAAGGCGCCGCCGCTGTAAAACGTCATTTGAAAAAGCTGGCTCGCGAGCGTTATGCGCTGAAAAATCTGCGTCGCGGTCGTCCGCAAATTTAAGTCTGGCCATGGATGCTTTAAAGGAGCGTATCAAGGAAGAGATGAAAGCCGCGATGAAGGGCGGCGATAAAGCCAGGTTGGGCGTGATTCGTCTGATTATGGCCGCCATCAAGCAAGTCGAAGTCGACGAGCGGGTTGAGCTGGGCGATGATCGGGTGTTGATCGTGCTCGATAAAATGCTCAAGCAGAGGCGCGAGTCGATTCGGCAATTTCGCGATGCCGGGCGCACCGACTTGGCGGAAATAGAGGAGGCCGAAGTGCTGGTTATCCAGGATTTCTTGCCGCAGCCTTTAAGCGATGACGAAATCGATGCGTTGGTCGCCGGTGCGATAGCCGAAACCGGTGCGGCAACGATAAAGGACATGGGCGCTGTTATGAATGTGCTCAGGCCCAAAATGCAAGGACGTGCCGACATGGCTCAGGTCAGTGCGAGAATCAAGGCTCGGCTGACTGCGTAACCCTTTGCGGCGGTAATATGTCCGGCAGGATACCCCGCCAGTTTATCGACGATTTGTTGGTCAGGGTCGATATTGTCGACCTGATAGACTCCCATGTTCCCCTCAAGAAAACGGGCTCGAATTTTGTGGCCCGTTGTCCGTTTCACACAGAGAAGACTCCCAGTTTTTCAGTTAACCGCAATCGGCAGATTTATCACTGCTTCGGTTGTGGTGCCAGCGGCAACGCCATTAGTTTTTTGATGGATTTCAGTCATCTCGGTTTTGTCGAGGCAGTCGAGGATTTGGCGGCATTTGCCGGTGTCGAGGTGCCGAGGGAGTTTCAGTCGTCCGATGCGACGCAGTCTCGCAATCTTACTTCCGTTTACGAGGTGCTGGAAAAAGTCGCCGGGTTTTACGTCGAGCAGTTGTGCAAGAGTCCGGAGGCGGGTCGGGCTGTCGAGTACCTGCGTGCTCGCGGGGTTGGTGACGATGTGGCCAGGAAATTCATGCTCGGTTATGCGCCGGATCGCTGGGATGCGTTGGTCGGGCGACTCCCTCGCGAAGCCTTGATCGAAGCCGGTATGTTGGTCGTTAAGGACGATGGCAAGGCTTATGATCGTTTCCGGGGGCGGTTGATGTTTCCTATTCGCGACAAGCGTAAGCGCGTGATCGGATTCGGCGGACGAGTTTTGGATGACAGTCTGCCTAAATATTTGAATTCGCCGGAAACGTCGGTGTTCTCAAAGGGCAGAGAGTTGTATGGGCTCTGCGAACTGTTAAGCGAGAACGGCAAACCCGAGCGGATTCTTGTGGTCGAGGGCTACATGGATGTGATCGCGCTCACTCAATTCGGTGTGGTGAATTCCGTGGCCGCGTTGGGTACGGCGCTATCCAAGGCGCATGTCGATTTATTATTTCGATATACCTCCGAATTGGTCTTTTGTTTCGACGGCGACAATGCTGGCCGTCAGGCGGCTTGGAAGGGGGTTGAGGCGGCCTTACCGTGCTTGCGGGACGGAAGGCAGATTAAAATTATGTTATTGCCTCAAGGACATGATCCCGATTCGTTGATCAGGGCTGAAAATTTATCCAAATTCATGGAACGAATTGCAACGGCGCGAGTCCTTTCCGACTACTTGTTCGAGAATGTCACCGATGGGCTCGATTTGGCGACCGTCGAAGGTCGTTCGGGGTTGGCGAGCAAGGCGAAGCCTTTGATCGACAAGGTGCAGCCGGGATTTTTCAAAGACATGATGTTGGCTCGGTTGTACCAGTTGTCCGCGGTGGAGCTTGTTGAAAACGCGGCTACACTTAAAACGACGATGCCCAATCCCGTAAGGCGGGGTGGTGGCAAGCAAATGAGCTTGGCGCGCAAGGTGATTGCTTTATTGTTGCAATATCCAAATGTTGCCAAAGCTGCTGAGATTCCGGGTGAATCGTTGAATGGGTTGGATTTTCCTGGTGCCGAGTTGCTGCGTGATTTGTTGGCGACGATTGCGCTTGAAAAACCCGGAAGCAGCGCCATTTTAATTGAACGGTACCGGAATACTGATCAGGAAAAAGTCGTCGGTGCCCTCGGGGTTGTCGATTTAGGTTTGCCGGAGGGCGGTGAAGTTGCCGAGTTCGAGGGGGCGCTGCATCAGCTTGTGAAACAAGGACGGACTCTGTTGTTGAATCGGCTGATCGAAAAGGAGACCAAAGAGGGCTTGAGTGACGCGGAGAGAGAGCAGCTGCGCGGTTTGTTGCGGGAAGGTTGATTCTCTCTCTGGAAGCCTAATCGTATGATGCGCTGTAGCGCTTAAAAACGGATCGGGGAGTGGTTTTATAGGGGGTGACCGTGGCAGGCTTTCGAGATATAATTACCGGTTCTGCGGCGCTTGGTGCTGAAAACGTATTGTGAGTGAAGAATGAATCAAGAACAACAGCAATCTCAACTTAAACAGCTGATAGCGAAAGGCAAGGCGCAAGGTTATTTGACCTATGCGGAGGTCAATGACCACCTGCCGAGCGATATCATCGATCCCGAGCAGATCGACGATATTATCGGCATGATCAACGACATGGGCATTCAAGTTTATGAGGTTGCGCCAGACGATGATGATTCGTTGATTGCCTCGGACGCGGTTGTCACCGCGGACGACGACGAGGAAGTGGCCGAGGTTGCGGCATTGGCGTCGGTGGATAGTGAATTTGGTAGAACCACTGATCCGGTACGCCTGTACATGCGCGAAATGGGGTCTGTTGAGCTCTTAACCCGCGAAGAAGAATTAAAAATCGCCAAGCGAATAGAAGAGGGTCAGCGGCAAGTTGTAGGGGCTATCTCCCGCTCCGGCTTTATCGTTGAATCGTTTATCGAGACGTTCGATTCGGTCAAGGACGAAGAGTCTGGTGTGCGATTGGGTGATTTAGTAACCGGTTTCGTTGATTTGTCGGAAATAGAGGCGGAGATCGAAGTCGAGGCTGTCGATATTGACGCGCCGACGGAGGAAGCGGAAGAGGAATCTAAGGTCGTCGATTACGATGAAGTCAAGGAAAAAGTCGATCAGCTCAGAAAAGCGCTTAAAGCAGTAACCGCTTCGATTAAGAAGCATGGTTACGGGCATGACAAAACCGAGAAACTGTTCGACGCATTGGACGAGATTTTTAGCGAGTTCAAATGGACTCCGCAATATTTGAAAAGAATGGTTTCTATTTCCGAAGAGCTGATCGCTCAAATTCGGGAGGAAGAGAAAGCGGTGCTGGAAGTCTTCGTTAAAAAGGCGAAGGTGCCACGCAAAGACTTTATCAATGCATTTGCTGAAAATGAAGCCAATATCGCTTGGTTAGATCATTATGTCCAGCAACATCCTGCCTATGCCGGGGTTTTAAACGAGCATCGCGAGTATGTTGTCGCCGTGCAACAAAAACTGGCCGATATCGAGGCTCGGTATGGCTTGAGCATCTCGGTGTTGAAAAATATTTGTCGGAATATCTCGCTCGGCGAGGCTAAAGCTCGGCGCGCCAAAAAGGAAATGATCGAAGCGAACTTGCGGTTGGTGATTTCGATAGCTAAAAAATATACCAATCGTGGCTTGCAATTTCTTGATTTGATTCAAGAAGGCAATATTGGTCTGATGAAGGCCGTCGACAAATTCGAATATCGCCGCGGGTATAAGTTTTCAACGTATGCGACTTGGTGGATACGCCAAGCGATTACTCGTTCTATCGCCGATCAGGCCAGAACGATTCGAATTCCGGTGCATATGATCGAGACCATCAATAAGCTGAATCGGGTTTCGAGACAAATCCTGCAAGAGCTTGGCAGGGAGGCTACTCCGGAGGAGTTGGCGGAGCGGATGGAGATGCCGGAAGATAAAATTCGCAAGGTTCTGAAAATAGCCAAGGAGCCGATTTCGATGGAAACTCCGATCGGCGACGACGAGGATTCGCATTTGGGGGATTTTATCGAGGATTCGAAGATGTTATCACCGATAGAATCTGCTACAATCGCGGGTCTTCGCGAGTCCACTCAAAACGTATTGGCTGGATTGACGGCAAGGGAAGCGAAAGTGTTGCGTATGCGCTTCGGTATCAACATGAATACTGACCATACATTGGAAGAAGTCGGGAAGCAATTCGACGTTACCCGCGAACGAATCCGGCAGATCGAAGCTAAAGCGCTGAGAAAACTGCGTCACCCATCCCGTTCGGAGCAGCTTCGCTGTTTCCTAGATGAATAATACCGGGGCCCTTAGCTCAGTTGGTCAGAGCTTCCGACTCATAATCGGCAGGTCGTAGGTTCAAGTCCTACAGGGCCCACCATTGATACTCTAGGCCGTACTCGCGGCCTTTTCTATGTTCGCCACGTTAATTGCGAGGTCCATCACCGTGAACAAAAGCTATCTCTTTACCTCTGAGTCGGTATCGGAAGGTCATCCCGACAAAGTCGCCGACCAAATATCCGATGCCATTGTCGACGCGATTCTAGCCCAGGATCCTAGGGCACGGGTGGCCTGCGAAACACTCGTTAAGACCGGAATGGTTGTGTTGGCCGGCGAAGTGACTACCAGTGCTTGGGTCGACACCGAAGAGTTGGTCAGAAAGGTGGTTTGCGAAATCGGTTACGACCACGGCGATATCGGTTTCGACGGCAACAGTTGCGCGGTATTGAATGCCATTGGCAAGCAGTCCGCCGATATTGCCATGGGCGTCGACGAATCCGAAGATCATGAACAAGGTGCCGGCGACCAAGGTTTAATGTTTGGTTATGCCAGTAACGAAACCGATGTGCTGATGCCCGCGCCAATTACTTATGCGCACCGGTTGGTGGAACGCCAAGCGCAAGTTCGCAAAAACAAGACCTTGCCTTGGCTGCGTCCGGACGCGAAAAGCCAGGTCACATTCCGCTACGAAAACAATAAGCCGGTGGCGATTGATGCCGTAGTGCTGTCGACTCAGCATTCGCCGGAGGTCGGTGGGAAATTGTTGGAAGAAGCGGTGATGGATGAAATCATCCTGCCAACCTTGCCGAAAGAATGGCTGCATAAAGACACCAAATACTTCATTAACCCGACAGGTCAATTCGTCATCGGCGGCCCGGTCGGCGACTGTGGTTTGACCGGCCGGAAAATTATCGTCGATACCTATGGCGGTATGGCTCGTCACGGTGGCGGCGCGTTTTCCGGAAAGGACCCGTCGAAAGTCGACCGATCCGCGGCCTATATGGCGCGTTACGTCGCAAAAAACATCGTCGCGGCCGGTCTTGCCGAGCGTTGCGAGATTCAGGTTTCTTATGCGATCGGCGTTGCCGAACCGACCTCGATTACCGTTGAAACCTTCGGTACGGGCAAAATCGAAGAAGAGCGCTTGGTCAAAATCGTTCGCGAACACTTTGACTTGCGCCCGAAAGGTTTGATTGCCCAATTAGGCTTGTTGAAACCGATCTATCGCCCCACTGCGTCTTACGGCCATTTTGGTCGCAATGAAGCCAGCTTCAGTTGGGAAAAAACCGATAAGGCCGAAGCATTGAAAGATGCGGCCGGCGTTTAATCAAGGAGATTAACATGACGCAAAATGATTACAAAGTCGCCGATATGGCCCTGGCGGATTGGGGCCGTAAGGAAATCAAAATCGCCGAAACCGAAATGCCGGGTTTGATGGCTTTGCGCGCCGAATACGGAGCCTCGCAACCTCTGAAAGGCGCGCGTATCGCCGGCTGTTTGCATATGACTATCCAGACGGCGGTGCTGATCGAAACCTTGACCGCGCTGGGTGCGGAAATTCGCTGGTCATCGTGCAACATCTTTTCGACCCAGGATCACGCCGCCGCCGCGATTGCTGCCGCAGGCATTCCGGTGTTTGCTTGGAAGGGTGAGACCGAAGCCGAAGCCGAATGGTGTATCGAACAAACCATTCTCGGACCGAACGGCTGGCGGCCGAACATGATATTGGACGACGGCGGTGACCTCACCAATATGATGCACGACAAGTTTCCGGAGCTGATGGCCGATGTTAAAGGTTTGTCGGAAGAAACCACGACCGGTGTTTTACGGTTGACCGAACGCGTCGCCAAGGGGTCTTTAAAAGTTCCGGCTTTCAACGTCAACGATTCGGTGACCAAATCCAAATTCGATAATCTGTATGGTTGCCGCGAATCGCTGGTGGATGGCATCAAGCGTGCGACCGACGTGATGGTGGCCGGTAAAATCGCCGTGGTTTGCGGTTACGGTGATGTCGGTAAAGGTTGTGCGCAGTCGTTGCGCGGCTTGGGTGCCACTGTCTTGATTACCGAAATCGACCCGATTTGCGCGTTGCAAGCGGCGATGGAGGGTTACCGGGTTGTGACGATGGATGAGGCTGCCTCGCTGGCGAATATTTTTGTCACCGCGACCGGCAACGTTCACGTGATTACTCACGATCACATGAAGGCGATGCGTGATCAGGCCATCGTCTGCAATATCGGTCACTTCGATTCCGAGATCGATATTGCCTCGTTGCGCCAATATCCCTGGGAAAACATCAAGCCGCAAGTCGATCACGTCATCTTCCCGGACGGTAAGCGGATTATCGTGTTAGCGGAAGGCCGGCTGGTGAACTTGGGTTGCGCAACCGGCCACCCCAGTTTCGTGATGTCCAATTCGTTCTGCAACCAGGTTTTGGCGCAAATCGAGCTCTGGAACAACGCTTCGGCCTATGAAAACAAAGTCTATGTGCTGCCTAAAAAGTTGGACGAGAAGGTCGCCAGCCTGCATTTGGCGCAAATCGGCGTGAAATTGACCAAGTTGACCGCGGAGCAGGCAGCTTATATTAACGTCACGGTGGATGGACCCTACAAGCAGGACCATTACCGTTATTAATAGCGGGATAGTAATAAAAAAGGGGGCGTAGGCCCCCTTTTTTGTGGTCTGATTATTCGGTAGATTCCCGGCGGCGTAGCTCAAAACCGAATTTCGGCTTTTAAGCGAAATTCTCGGCCATTCATTTTCAACACGTTCGCGCGTTGATCGGGGCCGAGCATTTCGTAATGGGAGTCGAATACATTGTATACGCCGAAGGAAATATCCGTTTTTGGGATCAACTTATCCGAGCTCAGATTTAGATTGATCAATTCATAAGCACGGGCACTGGTTCCCCAGTAAGTTTTACGTTGATCGACGAATATGCTTTCAATCCCCAGTCGCAATCGATCATCGAAGAGAGGCTCGGCGAAATGCAGTTTGAGCAGATTTTGGGGCGAATCGTTGCTCCAGGTTTCGTCGGCGTTGTGGTCCTCTAACCAGCTATAGGTGTAGGAGGCTTTAAACAAACGGCCGTTCCGCCAACGCTTTTCGGATTCGAATTCGGCGCCATACGCATGATACTTGCCAACATTCATAACGGAGTAATTTCCGTCAATATCGCCAGTTGGAGCAGCCTGTAGCAGGTTGGAGATGTCGTTGAAAAAAAGCGAGCCCAACAGGCGAAGATTGTCATTGGAATGCCATTCAACAGTTGCTTCGTAACTCTTGATTTGTTCTTCGTGCATCTTGGGATTCGGGATGATGCCAAAGGCATTGTAGTCGCGCTCCCAGGCGTTGGGAGCTCGAAATGTCGAGCTATACAAGAGTTTGGCCGAGAGGTTGTCGCTTGCGGTCCAAATCAGACCGAGCCGGGGATTGAGCTGCAAGTTTTTCAACATGTGATGATAGTCCAAGCGTAGGCCGGCGCTGAATATCCAATTCGTATCCAGCTTTATGTCATCTTGAACGAACAGCTCCAGCCGATGACCGTTACGATGGCCGGCTACATAGCTGAAATAAGGATCTTTGTCGTAGTTGATTAGTCGTTGGCGTTGGTCGTACTGATATTCCAGACCGGCAATCAGTTTGTGTATATCAAATGCAGTCGTTGTCAACTGTATTTCGCCGCCAAACCAACGACCGCTGGCTTCGTCGTAATTGATGACGCGGGCGTTTTCCGTTCCGGTAGGTTGATCCGCGTAGTAGTCGTAGCCCTGGAAAAAACCTTTCGCGGAAACAGAACTATTGGTATCGAGCGCTTTTAGATACTTAAGATTCGTGAAGAATTGCTTGTCGTTAGTGAAGTACTGGGGATCGTTGAAAATGGCGTCGTAAGAGGCGGTCGGCACTTGCTTGCCGCGGCTCACATAGCCGCCGCTCAAGGTCCAATTTTGGTAGGCGATTTTGCCGAATAGCCGGTCGGCTTTTTCGGTGTCGAGGTTTTGGGCGATGCCGTTATTCGTTTCTGGCGTATCGTATCCCGGAAAATACAGATTATCGACTCCGGCGCGATCATAATGCGAAGCGGAAAATACTAAATCCGCACCGTTCTCCAAGGTTTTGCCGTAGCTAATTCTGCCCTTGTAAGTGTCGAAACTTTCTATTTGGCCGGATGCTAGCGCACCGTCTATCCCTTTGCCTGTCTTGGTAATGACATTGATCATGCCTAGAAAGGCGTTTGCGCCATAGATAGACGAACCGGAGCCCGGCACGTATTCGATGCGGTCGATCAGCTCCATGTCGAGCATGAATTCCTGGGCGATGTAACCGCCATCGTAGACATTTTCGTTCATGCGTTGGCCGTCGATCATCAACAAGACCCTGGAATTATAATCTCCGCTTCGGGCAAATCCGCGAACTCCTAGATAGGTGTAATTGCGGTCGTTGCTGAGAAAGATGCCGCGTAAGCTATTTAAGGCGTCGGCTAAGGTTCTCCACCCGAACGTCCGGATATCTTCTCCGGTGAGTATCGAAATGGACGTTGGGGCATGGGCGACGGATGAGCCAAGTCTGGATGCCTTGATAACGTGAACATTCAGCAATTGTTCTACTGACAGATCGGTTAGATCCACCGATCCAGGATCGGGAGCCGCCGCGGCGAGGCTCGGCAGGATCAGTATTATTCCCGCCAAAGTTCTAAGCATGTGAGCGTCCGCAGCAAAAGGCGAAAACAAACGCGTCGTCGGTCGTAGCAGAATGCGCGGCTGACCGATACTTGTGTAAAATTCCCACTTTCAGGCGATCTATCATGTTTTGTTAAGATGGGCTCGAATGTTCGTCTTGCAGCTGGAGTCTGATGGAATTTTAGTGCAACTGGCCATTTTGAATTGAAGTGTTTCCAATTTGCCGAGTTGCTGGTGCGACCAGCGTTCCTTCCGGGTGGCGAAGATAATCGTCGGACTGAGAAAAATGGCACAATATTGTCGTCAAGTCACCACTCTTCCATTGCGAGATATTGTTGAACAACCGTGCTTTAATCGAACGCGATCTGGCTGTGCTTTGGCATCCGTGTAGCCAGATGAAAGACTATGAATTAAGCGGGGATGAGGCATTGCCGATGATCCCGATCAAGTCTGGTAGCGGCGTCTGGCTGGAGGATTTCAACGGCAACCGTTATTTGGACGCGATCAGTTCCTGGTGGGTCAATCTGTTCGGTCACGCTAATCCAACGATAAACCAAGCCATTAAAGACCAGCTCGATACTCTTGAACACGTGATACTTGGTGGATTTAGCCATCAAGCCGCGATCGAGCTTGCCGAAAAATTAGTGGAAATTACGCCGGCTGGCTTGAATAAGTGTTTCTACGCCGACAGTGGTTCGGCAGCTGTAGAAATTGCGCTTAAAATGAGTTTTCACTACTGGCGTAATCTGGGTAAGACTGAAAAAAACCGCTTCATCACGTTGGAGAACAGTTACCACGGCGAAACGCTTGGTGCTTTAGCGGTAGGCAATGTTGCCTTGTACAAGTCAACCTATGCGCCGCTATTGATGGATGTAATCAGCGTGCCGGGGCCCGATTGCTATTTTCGCGAGCCTGGCGAAAGTTGGCGGGATTACTCAAGTCGCCGCTTCAAGGCGATGGAAGAAGCCTTGGCTGAACACGCCGAATCCGTGAGCGCGGTGATCGTCGAACCTTTGGTGCAATGTGCCGGCAATATGCGTATGTACGATCCGGTGTATTTGAAATTGCTGCGCGACGCTTGTGATCGTTACGAGGTGCATTTGATCGCCGACGAAATTGCGGTCGGTTTCGGACGTACCGGTACTCTCTTCGCCTGCGAGCAGGCCGGTATTAGTCCGGATTTTCTTTGTCTTTCTAAAGGATTGACCGGCGGCTATCTGCCGCTCTCGGCCGTATTGACCACCGATAATGTGTATCGGGCATTTTACGACGAGTATCGAAACCTGAACGCATTCCTACATTCGCATAGTTATACCGGTAATGCCTTGGGTTGTAGGGCCGCCCTCGCGACCATCGGTATTTTTCAACAACAAGACGTTTTGGCGCGCAATAGGCGCTTGGCGGCGGTATTGGCGGGGGCGCTGGAACGCTTTCGCGAGCATCCCCAGGTCGGAGAAGTACGTCAAACAGGTCTGATCGCGGCGATAGAATTAGTGAAGGATAAGCGGACGCGAGAGCCGTACCCTTGGCAACAAAGGCGAGGGTTACGGGTTTACCGGCATGCGCTGGCCCAAGGGGTGTTGCTGAGACCGCTTGGAAACGTTATTTATTTCATGCCGCCATACGTGATCAACGAAGCGGAGATCGAGTTGATGGTTGAGGTGGCCTGGCAGGGTGTGCAGCTGGCGGTGCAGGACTAATGAGGGTTTCTCGTCTCTATATTCCCCAGCCGCTACAGGTTGGGGGCAGCGTCCAACTTGACGAGACGCGCGCTCACTATTTGCGTAGCGTGCTGAGACTAAAGCAGGATCACGAAGTTATATTATTCAACGGCTTGGGCGATGAATATTTTTGTCGTTTGGACGAAGTTAGTCGTAAAACGGTTAGTGCACGAGTAGAAAGCCGTATCGAGCGTAATGTCGAAACGCCGCTAAAGGTAATACTTGGCATTGGGGTGTCGAGGGGCGATCGCATGGATTGGGCGATGCAGAAGGCGGTAGAGCTGGGTGTTGCAAGTCTGACCCCGTTGGTCACCGAGCGTTGCGTAATTAAATTTGACGAGGATAAAAAGCAACAGCGTCAAGCTCACTGGCGGGGCATCATTCAACATGCGGCCGAACAGTCGGGCCGAACCATTCTGCCGGAATTGGCGGACTTAGCCGACTTGCCTAAGTGGGCGTCGGAACAAACCGGGTTGCGCCTATTTCTCGATCCGTATGCTGATTTCAGTTTGGCCGATTTTAGGCCGGAGGGTGAAACCGTGACCTTGCTATCCGGTCCGGAGGGTGGGTTTTCCGAGGCGGAGCGGGAATCTGCCAAATCGGCTGGCTTTATCCCTGTCAAGTTGGGAGGGCGGATCTTGCGTACCGAAACCGCGGTCCTAGCGGCATTGGCCGCAGTGCAGGCCTTGTGGGGGGATTTTCGTTAATGCGGACCGCGATTGCGTTGCTGGCGCCGCTAGCTTTGTTACTATTATTGGCCGTTGTCGCCGGGTTTATCGGTTACGGCGTTCTGCTGCTGGTGGGTGATGTCCTGCCGCTCGCGAAGTTAGTTAGTAAGATTACATTGGTGCTGCTGTTGCTAAGTGTATGGCCGTTGAAGCACTATTTGCGGCTGGATTGGTCGAATTTTGGCTTCGCATCGCGCGAAGTGTTTTTTCGGCAGATGGGTTGGGGGTTCTTACTGGGTTTGGCGAGCCTATTGCCCGTGTTAATCGTACTTTACGGACTAGGGGTGCATGTCTGGGACGACAGTCGGGTTTGGAGTGTCAACAAAGTTGCTGAAAAACTCGGTTTGGGGTTGTTTTTCTCGTTATTGATTGGTGTCGGTGAGGAGTTATTATTCCGCGGGTTGTTACTGACGGCGTTGCGGCGCGTCTTGCCACTCTCGATTGCGGTCGTACTGAGTTCGCTGTATTACGCCGCCCTGCATTTCTTAAAAAGTACATCTCTGATTCCGTATGCCGAACTAACACCTTTTTCAGGTATGAAACTGCTTGGAGAAGCGTTCGGCAGTTGGTTGAACCCCGACATCTTGACCGCGCTCATCGCTCTATTGGTTGTCGGTTGTTTTCTGGCGACCATCAGGTTGCGTTGGACGGAATCGCTGGGGCTTTGTGTTGGTTGCCATGCGGCTTGGGTTTGGCAGATAAAAGTCTTTAGGGATTTTTTTAACGTTAATTTGCAGTCGAAGCTACTGTATTTAGTGAATACCTATTATGACGGAGTCATCGGGCCTTTGGTTAGCGTTTGGTTGTTGTTGGTGCTGGCTGGTGTCCGATTTGGCTTAGTTGGGGGAAGTCGAGCCCACTAGAGGTGTAGTCGCCTTTGCAGCGGTGGTTTTCTGGTGGCGATAATTTTTATTAAGTTGTTCTTAGGTAAAAAAGAGGAAATTCAGATGCGCAAATTCGCACCGTTATTCGTAACTCCTGCTATTTTCCTGACGGCCGCTACGTTGAGCGGGTGCGCTGGCGAACCTGCGAAGCCAGCCCGGGAAAAAATTCTATCGGGCGATCAAATGCTACGTGATAGTCAAGGAATTGCACAGTTGGGTAGCCGTTGGCAGGAGGGTAAGCAAATGGTCGAGCGTGCCGAGATCATGCAACGCGATGCTCAGGGCAAGCTGGAAGAGGCGCGTCGCATGATGGAAGAGGGCCAGAAAATCATGCGCGAAAGCGAAGAGGGTTACAAAAATTTGAAGCAGTGATAACCGACCACCCCGACACTGGTCAACCGGTCGCTTCTTTGCTTTGAGAGTGGAATGGCGGGACTGGTTTCAAAAATTGTTTAAGTTTTTGATCGGTTTTAGCGCCAAAATCTGTAAACTCAAAATGTATGCTGTTACATAGTGCGCATAAGCGGCTATTTTCCAAAAACGGTAGATCCGAAATACTGATCTCGTCTCCACAGCGGGAGCACAACATAGGGTGCATTGCGGTTTTTTTCATAGATCCTCCTTGCCGACAAGCGTTTGAGGATACTGCGGATAACGAATAATATCTGTTGCTAATTCAACATTTTCTCGTAGTCTTTTCTTCGGTATTGTGAATTATCCAGAAGTTCTCAAAGTATTGCACAAATTTTCCGCAATTTGAAAAAGGGTCGAGTCTTGGTCATGCGCGATATTTGTTACGCTCGCGGCGTGCGATACGCATGCCTATCCGTGGCGCGCTTGAATATCGACCAGTTTTTAATATCGGTATAGCTGACGCGAAAACGTTTATCGAGTTTTGCATAAAAAAATTGACCACTTTTTAATCCAATCTTCACGAACTTTCGAAATAAGCGCTATTATTCCTTGAAATTCCAAGAATCCCAGGGTGCGGCCATTTTTGGCTGGAGTGCCTCGGTTGCGCAATTGTCAATTTCGAAATTTCCATGAGCCGATTTCAGTCACATCTAGTCTCAATGTTGATGATGTTCGCACTGTTAAGTGCGTGCAGCAGTCCTTCGGTCAAAAAAGAAAAATTGGCCGGCTTCAAGCCTTACAGTGTACAACAACCGCAGTCGCAGCGACGCTCGCCGCAACCTGCGTTGCTGCAACCGGAATTTTATGTTGGGATTTTCCCAAAGCCTGCGGAGTTGGAGCCGGCAGTCGGCTTTTGGCGAAATACCTATGCGGTATGGTCGCGATCGCAGGTGGCGTTTCATGATGATAGGTATCTGGACATTGTCTATGAAGTGATGACTTTGCCCGGCTACGTAGGAGAAGGCTTGACCAGCGTGCAAAAAGAACTGATCAGCCAACGCCGCGAATATTGGAAATCTCAGCTGTCAGGTTTGGAAACCAAATTACGTTACAACGCGGCGTTAAGTAACAACGATAGGGATTTGATCGCTCGCTTGGAAAGTACCGGGAAGCCGCTGACGACGATATTGGCTGGCTCATCAGAGCGTTTGCGCTCGCAGCGCGGAACTCGGGAGCGCTTCAAAAGAGGGATGGAAATCAGCGGTCGCTACGATTTGCAATTCCGCAAAGTGTTTCGCGATGCTGGTTTGCCCGAGGATCTGGCTTATTTACCGCATGTTGAATCGTCGTTTCAGCCGGCGGCGAAGTCCTCCGCCGGAGCGGTCGGCATGTGGCAGTTTACCAAGGCTGCCGCAAAAACCTTTATGCCAGGTGGCGACCGTTTCGACCAACGTCTGGATCCTTTTGCCTCTGCGGCCGGTGCGGCGCGTTACCTGAGTTACGCCTACGCTAAGCTCGGCGATTGGCCGGCTGCGGTGACCTCGTACAATCACGGTATCGGCGGTATGAAACGCGCTCAAAATCAGGCGGGTCGTGATTTCGTTCGGATAGTGGAAAGCTATGACGGTCCTGCGTTCGGTTTCGCGTCCAGAAACTATTATGCACAGTTTCTGGCGGCTCGTGAAATTGCCAATAATTCGTTGGCATATTTTCCGGAAGGCATTCAATACGAAAGCCCAGCATTGCCCGGACAATACGTGGCGGCCGAATAAGAGCTAACAATCAGGAAAACTGGCGGCTTATTTCTCAATATTTGTCGGAGCCGATTTGTCGCTTGCCGTTTTAGCGTGAGTTTGACTGGTGGATGGTGGGGGAGCTCGCGTCGCTCTTGAAGTGTCGGCGCGAGCGGACCGTCGGAACTATCGTTGCAATCGTGAACATTAAAAGATCAGCGTCGATTTTCGCTGGGCAGTTGCATTCCCGTGATGTATTTTTCAGGTTGTTCTTGGTATCGCCCAAGGTAGGTATGTCTTGGGTGTCCGCTTCAAATATCGATGACCTCGTCTATTAATATCGAGTCGCTTTCTATTGGTCATTCCGATTTAATTTCTAAGTGAAATTTCTTGCAATTTGAATGGCTAATCGCGGGGGATTTTCTGATTATTAAACCCTGTATTAATAAGGTTATTGCTTGTCATTTTTCTGTTTTAACGGTGTTGCTTTGATCTGTGATAGCATGCCGGTGCATTTGAATATGCACTAATAAATGGGTGGTAATAACATAGATTTATTAGGGAAATTTAAACAATTAAGACAGGAAACCTAATGATTAATCCGATTAAAAAAACTTTGGCGGCTTTGTGCTTGATGGCTGCGACAATTTCCGTTCCGGCATTTGCAAACAGCGCGGGCGATGCCAAAGTTCGTGCCGCCGCTGAAGGCACAGTAGCGAAAGTCGAAGAAGCCGTGAGTTTGGTGGAAAAGGGCGCCGATAAAGCCGAAGTCCTGAAAGCGCTGAGCGATGTGCGTCAATTGCAAAAGGAATTCCGCTACGAGCAGACCGAACGCTTGCGCCAAAAAGCCGGTGATCGTCTGAAAACCGCTCGCGAGCAATTGGAAAACGGCGACGCGGAAGGTCCTGCGAGCTTGAAAGCCACGCTGGAAATCTATAAGGAAATGTTGAAAGTCTATAACGCCGCGCACTAAGTTCGTCACGGTTTAGCCGGCTGGCCCATGCGCTAGTCGGCCGCTCCGGTTCTTGTTCTCAACCTTTTTAGGTTTGTTCGGAAAATCGGCTTTCGAACAAATCCGCCGGTAACGGTTTCGCAAAGAAAAAGCCTTGGCCGAAGTCGCAGTCTGCGTTTTTGAGCAATTGCCGCTGGGCTTCCGATTCTATGCCTTCCGCGATGACGCGAATGCCAAGCTTGTGGGCCATCAGGATGATGGCTTCGCATAGTGCCAAGTTCGCGGGATCGGCGGAAAGATTGTTAACGCATTCCTGATCGATTTTTAAATAATCAATATCGTATTTTTTTAAATAAGACAACGACGAATACCCGGTACCGAAATCGTCCAACGAGATTTGAATGCCGGCGTTGCGAAATGAGGACAACTGGTCCTGAAAGCGGTTGCCACTTTCCAGTAGCACGCCTTCGGTGATTTCGACGACGATGTGTTGGCCGGACAATTGCAGTTGAGTCAACTTTTCGAGCCACGCTTGGTGGTTTTCGCGTTCGTTGCGAAATTGCACCGAGGATTTGTTGATACTGATTTGAAAGTCGTCGTGTATCGAGAGTCGCCATTTGCGAGCTTGTTGCGCGGCTTGTTCGAAGAGCCAGTTGCCTATTGTGTTGATCAGACCGGTTTCTTCGGCTATGGGAATGAACTCGGCCGGGCCGATCAGGCCGCGTTGGGGATGGTGCCAGCGAATCAGCGCTTCGGCCTTGCATACCCGATTGCTGCTCAGTTCGACAATGGGTTGGTAGTAAACAGTCAATTGCCGGGTGGACAGCGCCGAGCGCAAGTCCTTGCTCAGGCCAAGTCGATGCCGCGCGGCTTCCTGCATGGCAGGGATGAAAAAACAATATTGATTGCGACCGCGATTTTTGGCCACATACATGGCTTGGTCGGCGTGTTTTAGCAGCGATTTGATATCTCTAGCGTCATCCGGGTAGAAGGCGATACCGATGCTGGTGGAAATGTGGGCAATGTCCGCGCCTAACTCGAAGCGCTCCGCCATTTTTTCCAATATCGCACCCGCAATCCGTTCCACGTTACAAGGTTCGCCGACTTCTCTTAGGATCACCGTGAACTCATCGCCACCCAATCTGGCGACCGTGTCGGAGTCTCGGACGCACATTCGTATACGCTGGGCGGCGGTTTGCAGAAGTTTGTCGCCCATGTCGTGTCCCAGCGTGTCGTTGACTTCCTTGAACAGATCCAGATCGATGAAGAACAAAGCCAGCCGGGTTTTATCCCGGCCGGCTTTTTTGATTTCCTGCTCCAAGCGGTCGTGAAACATGCGCCGGTTTGGCAATTGGGTCAGCGGGTCGATATTGGCCTGCTGCCAGATCAGGTTCTCGGCCTGTTTTTTTTCAGTGATGTCCGCGAACAGTGCTACTAATCGAAATATCTGCCCCGCCGAATCCTTGATGGCGTTCACGGTCAGCCATTTTGCGTATCTGTCCCCGGATTGGGTCCTATCCCAAACTTCGCCTTGCCAAAAACCGGATTTGCGAACGCTCTGCCACATCGCTTTGCGGTGATCTTCGGTATTGATAAGATCGATGGATTGGCCCTCGATCTCCTCGCGGCAATGGCCGGTAATCTGGGTAAAAGCCGGGTTGACCGCGATAATACGTCCCTCTGCGTCAGCCAGTAGCATGGCTTCGCTACTGTTTTGGTAAATTAACGCGGCTTGCTGCAAGACTTCTTCGATACGCTTGCGTTCGCTGATATTCCGGGCTATCGCCAGGTTGTAACCGGTGTTGGCGTATTCGAAGAAGTTGGCCACGACTTCGACCGGAAACAGTCGGCCATCCTTGGTTTGATGTAGGGTTTCTAAAGTTAGCGAACCCGATGCTTTTAGCGCTTGCCAATGAGTTCGCCAAATCGTGTCGGTATGCGCGGGGTCGACGTCTTCAACCCGCATGCCTCGCAATTGTTCGCGACTGTAGCCTAATTCCAAGCAAGCGTGGCGGTTGGCGTAGATAATTCTGGCATCATTGTCGATCAAATAAGCCGCGTCGCGCATCTGATCCATGCCGAAGCTCAATTGCGCCAACGGCGTTTCCGAGGCCTTGCGTTCGGTAATGTCGCGAAAATGCCAAATTTGCCCAACCGCGACGCCATCGCGATATTCGGTCATCTGGTGGCGTTCGATGATCCGACCGTCGCTTAACAATAGTTCGTCGTAAGCGTGTCGTTCCGGATCGCGGCGTACCTCGAACCAGCGGGTTTCCGCATCGTCTTGCAAATCCGTGCCGTTCAGGATCCGGCGGAGCGGCGCGGATTGGGTGTCCGCGTTGAGCAACTCCCGGTCAATCTGCCACATACGGGCGAACTCGGTGTTGTATTGTATGACGCGACCGGCCGCGTCGACAACCAGAATGGCATCGGTGGTGGCGTCCAACGTCGCTTTCAGCAGCGACAGGGAGTGTTCGAGCTTGGATCTGGTGTGGGCCATGTCAGCGCTTTGGTATAGGTCGATTTCGGCTAGCCGAGCCCTGTGAGAGACTGCTACGTATCGATCTTAACAATAAACCTCGCGGGCTGATAGTGTCGATTGCCAAAGCCGCATCGCATGGGGGATCCGCAGACCAAGTATCGTGCAAGGCGGGCTCGATTAAGGCGTGCGGTAGCTGTTCAGCATAGGCTTCGCAACCGGCCTAAATCCAAGTTTCCCGTCGAAAAAGGGAGCTCGATGCGGATATCGCCGCTCCCCCTTTTTTGAAAGAGGGGGTGACAGATCGCTGAGCATTCGCCGAATAGTTACTGCTTGCCAAGCAAATCGGCAAAATAATGCATGGCGCCAATCAACGGTGCGCGCGGATTCAACGCGAGTTTTACCGGTATTTTCGCTAACAGCGGCTGAAAGCGGCCTTTGGCTGCGAATGAGCGTAAAAACTCACCCGACTCCAGAACCTTACGAATCTTCGGGCCTATCCCGCCGCCGATAAACACACCGCCCGTCGCAAGCAGCTTCAAGGCCAGATTGCCGGCTTCCGCACCGTACAATTCGGCGAATAAACGGGTTGCTTCTTCACAGAGCGGGTCTTCACCGCCCACACCCAAACGCGAAATCAGTGCGTTGCGGTCCACTTCGGATTCGGCGTGCGCGGCGGGAATTGCTGGGCAGGCAGGCGCGAAACGGTCGGCTAACAGAAAATCGTATAAATGACTGAAGCCGTTTCCGGACAGCACCCGCTCGCAACTGACGTGGTCTGGAAACAGTTGGCGCAAATAGACCAACAACCGATCCTGTTGTTCGGTTTGCGGCGCCAAGTCGCTATGTCCGCCTTCGGTGGCGATGGGATGATAGCGTTGGCCGTCCCAATACAAAGCAGCCTCGCCGAGTCCGGTGCCGGCCGCGATCACGGCGATATTGCCGGTTTGGGGTTCGGCGGCGGGATTCAGTTCGACGAAATCTTCCGGTGGCAGATGCAGCATGCCCAAAGCCATCGCTTCCAAATCGTTAAGCAGTTTGACTTGGTCGGTACCCAGCTTCTGTTGCAACCGTCGACCATCCAGCAACCAGGGTAGATTCGTGGTTTGGCAGCGTTGTTCGACCACCGGTCCTGCGACGCCGAAACAGGCTGACGTTGGCGGGGGCTGATCGGCGAGGAATAAGTCCAAAATCTCCTCGAAGTCCAGGAATTCACGGCTGGCAAACGTTTGTTCGCGCACGCTGTGCAGCGTGCCGTCGGCTAATGGTTCAATTAAGGCCAGCACCGTTTTGGTGCCGCCGATGTCGCCGGCTAAAATCATATCGGTCCTCACTGGGCGTTGGGCGTGTCGAGTAAATGCATCAGAGCGTCGAGAATGCCGTTGGCAACGGCGTGGGGTGGCAGTTGATAAAAGGCCTGCCAAGCCAGCGACACGTAATTTTCGTAATGGTCGCGATGGTCCGGGTGATCGTGCAGCCAGCAGATTCTGACGGCATGGCCGATCAGAATGTCTGTGACTATCGTATCGTCCACCCTTAGGGTCGGGTTGTCCCGGAAAATAGAACCCAGTGCCCGCAATGCCTCGGCGGTCAACTGCCGGTAGACCGGCGCTTGAATTTTATTGAGTACGTGATTGACGTGCAATTTAAAGGTTTGCTCGCCCGGCGTCATCTGCGACAGCGTGGTTTCGCTGTCGAGCCGGCGCATGCCATTGATTTTTTCGCCTATCATCAGACCCTGGCAACGTTCCAATACCGTCCAAACGCCGGTGAAAAAAGCGTCGTTTTCACGGCCGACGCTGCCTTGGCGTTCGCGCCAGTCGTACCAGTCCTCGGAGTCGCCGCGATTCGGGTTCATCGTTGCCGGGAAGCGAGCCGAACTCAAGTCGCGTTGCGCGCCGTCGTAATGCAAGGTTTCCACTAAGCCCAGTTGGGTTTGGCTATTGCCGTAATCCTCTAAAGTTTCTCTGAGCAGTTCCACCAGTCGGTGCGGCGGCAGACCTAATACCTCGGTAAATGCTTGGTCCAGCGAAACTTGGCTGGCGCGTTTTTGCCGGGCCACGATCAGCTGCAGAATATGGCCGACCCGAATCGTATGCATATCGGCGAACAACTCGGGCTTGAGTTTGATCAGCATACCTAAATAAATGATCAATTCCTGGATGACAATGTGCTGGTTGCTGTCCTGACTGTTAAAGCTACGGATGGTTTGCAGTATTTCCCAGGAGTCGGTCGGCCGCCGTAACGTGGCTTTGCCGCTGTAGGCGCGGCCGACGGTCAAGCCGTGTTGGCGGACCAGGATGTCGGTCGCCGCCTGTTCCAGATTGATATCGTACTTGCCCAGAATGCCGGCCGCGCGACGCACGATGTACCAGACGTGGCGGTCGCCGGCGCGGGCGTAAACCTCTTCCAGCAGGTCGCGCACCGAATACTCCTGGCCGGCCAAGCGCACAGGATGGTCCAAGCCGTGGCGGCCGCCGAGCAGACTTAAGGCTTCCAGTTGCGCATACAGATTGCCGTTGCCGCGCAATTGCTCTAGTAACAACGCATCGTCGCCGATTTCCCAGGCGGTCAGCGTATAGCTGTCCAAAGGTTGTGGGGTGGCGGCCTCGTGCGGCATGGCGTGCGCGCAGGGGCGCTCGGCGTCGTCGCGTCGAGGCTCCGAAAAGCGAAAATCGTGCAGATAACCGATTTTCTCACGACAGGAGTCGGCCGCGAATTCGGTTAACAGGCCGAGCCTAACTTCGATGTCGGCTAATTTGCCGGAACCGATTTGCTGGATGAAATCCAGCAACATTTCGCGATCGGCGCCGTGCAGCATGTTGTCCTTGACGTTGATGACGAAGATTGGCGGCTTAGGGCTGTCCCAGTGGTGTGCCAAATACGTCAATTCCATGCGCAGGCGTTGAATCAACAAGCGATTGTCCATCGCAATATAGAATCCTTGTTGGTTCATGAATTGCGGTAGGAATAGCAGCGGTTCGCCGGCCAGCAGATAAAGGCGGGAGGTCGCCAAGCTGCGAATTTGGCGCAAGGGGCGTCCGGTCAGGCCGATTCGATCGTTGCGTCCCACTTGGGTGTAGGCCGCAGCGAGTTCACTGGCTTCGCGCACCTGTATCGGCGCGATTTCACCGAGTGTTTGCGAGACGATGCCGGTAGCGTGTAAGTCGGCTTGTACCGCCTCGCTGTCGGCCAGCAGCGCCACCTGTAAAGGCGTTCGGTTATACAGGCGGGTGGATTTGTAACGGCCCAGCGGATCGATGTCGTCTAGCGCGATCAAGCCGTCCTGCAGTAGACAGCCTAGGATAAACAGACTTTGGGCCCAGACCAGCGGTACGTTTTCGTTGGGTAGCCGTTCTTGGCTGTGGGGGTGGCGCTTCTCGGCCGCGATCGCCGGTTCCGGCACCAAATACAGCTCGGGCAACAACCATTGACCGTTACGTTCCACCAATAAGTGTTCCAAACGGCGCCGATAGTCGCCCACGCCGTCGGCGTCGCGGGCAAACAAGCGATTGAGCAGCAAGTACGAAAAAAACAGCGGCCATTCGCACTCGATGTCCATGAACTGCTTCAGCTCGCTGGGTTCGTAATGCAGGCGCTGGTGGTCTTCGATGACGGTTTGGTGACCGTCCAGCAGAAAGCGCTTGCAACCGTATCGGCCTTGCAGTTTCTCGATGACCAATGTCTCGGTTTTTTCGCGGAGAGCGGCATTGTCGACCGCGAAGGCTGGAAAGCCGGTGATGCTGAGTACCGCCGAATCGACTTCCTTGGAAATCGATTCGCGCGGTAGCAGCGATTCCAGCGTGATCCGGGTGCGGGCGATGTCGTCGGCGACGACATGGATGATCGCGGTCTGGCCGCCATCCTTGCCGAACAGGTTGAAGCCAGACATCGCTTCCAGCGCCGCCTTGGCCATACCGATCGAGCTGGCGTTCAATTCGGCGATGCCGTGGTTCATTTTATTGCCGCGTTCCCAAATGCCGTAATCCGGCGTGCGGTAGGCGCGGCTGACATAGTGCACCAGATTTTGCACGAAATTAACTTCGTCCACGCTGAACACGATGCGGAGACCCGATGCGATCATTTGCGCCAGCATCAACAAAAACAACGAGGTGGCGTCCAGTTGCAAATGGCCCCATTCGTTGTCGGCAACCACGATTTCGCCGGTCTGGGTGTTGTATTTGGCGTGCAGCGCGTCAAGCGGGTCCTGGCTGTGCTTGAATTTCTCGACTTTAGGCGCTTGGCGCATCATCGCGGTCAGCAGGCCGCGCATCAGTTTGACGACGCTTTGCTCCAGCAAATAAGCGCGTTCCGGGTTTTCGCCGTTCTTCCGGTAAGCCAACGCTAGCCCCCAAGCCGCCAGAATGCTATATACGTTATCCCTAACCCAAGCGTCGGTATAGTTGCCGTGTACGGTGACGGCGGTGCTGGCCGGCAGCAAGCCACTAATCCAGTTTTGCCGGCTGAGAATGATGTCGTGGACTTGGCGGTAATATTGGTCTAACGCGTCGCTACTGGGTTGGGTCATATCGGTGCCGGGCTGGGTGGGACGGAATGGTCGGGTTCAGGCCTTGGGTAAAGTGACGCCGGTTTGTCCCTGGTATTTGCCGCCTCTGTCCCTGTAGGAGGTTTCGCAGACTTCGTCGCCGCCGAAAAACAGCATTTGGGCAACGCCTTCGTTGGCGTAGATTTTGGCCGGCAGCGGCGTGGTATTCGAGAATTCCAAGGTCACATGGCCTTCCCATTCCGGTTCCAGCGGCGTGACGTTGACGATGATGCCGCAGCGGGCGTAAGTCGATTTGCCCAGGCAGACCACCAGCACGTCACGCGGAATTCGGAAATACTCAACGGTACGGGCCAACGCGAACGAGTTGGGCGGAATGATGCAGACGTCGGACTTGACATCGACAAAGCTGGCCTCGTCGAAATCTTTTGGATCGACGATAGTCGAGTTGATGTTGGTGAAAATTTTGAATTCGTTGGAACAGCGCACGTCGTAACCATAGCTCGACGTCCCGTAAGAGATGATCCGGCCTTGAGCGGATTCGCGAACTTGGCCGGCCTGAAACGGCTCTATCATGCCGTGTTGCTCGGACATTTTGCGTATCCACTGGTCTGATTTGATGCTCATGTTGCTGGGCTTACCATTAAAAAAGGAACAGACTGCCAACATAGCATATCAAGGCTGAAAAATCGCTACTCCGGCCGCGTTCGGCCGGTTTTATCGGCCCGTGGGTCGCGTTTAAAAATATTAGGAAAAACTGATTTACAAATTAGACGACCGGTCGCATAATTAATCCATGTCATCGCTAAAGCCGAAACAAGTCAAAAAAGATCGATTGCTCGAGCAGGGCGTCAGTTTGCTGCTGGAAAAAGGCTATCACGCCACCGGCCTGAAAGAGATCTTGGACACCGTGCAAATTCCCAAGGGCTCGTTTTACGCCTATTTCGAAAGCAAGGAACGCTTCGCCGCCGAAGCGATCCATCATTACATCGAGCCTTTTATCGTCCGCTTGACCGGGCATTTGCAAAACCCGGAATTGGACGGACTGGGCGCATTGAAAGCGTATTACGCGGAATTGATAGCGGAAGTGGCCAAAACCGGTTTCAAGGGCGGTTGTCTGCTGGGCAATTTGATGGGGGAAATCGGCGATACCAGTCCGCTATGCCGCGACGCCTTGCTGGACGCGGTCGGTCGCTACGCCGATTTGCAGAAAACCGCGCTGGAGCGCGGCCAGAAAGACGGTACAGTACGCACCGACAAGACCGCGAAAAGTATGGCGGATTTGATGTTAAACGGCTGGCAGGGCGCGTTGTTGCGGATGAAAGTCGAGCAGTCGGTTGAACCCTTGCAGGCGGTTTGCCGGGATTTGTTGGATGATTATTTTAGGGCTTGATTGAGTTCCTGCCTTATCGCATGCTAGCGCTAAATTGGAGGTGATTGATGGATGCACAAACGATAACCGAACAGGCATTAAAACTGGCTCCGGCAGCAAGAGCATATA
The DNA here is from genome assembly GCF_001856095.1 of Methylomonas sp. LWB. Taxonomy (NCBI): domain Bacteria; kingdom Pseudomonadati; phylum Pseudomonadota; class Gammaproteobacteria; order Methylococcales; family Methylococcaceae; genus Methylomonas; species Methylomonas sp. LWB. Next base: position 76,061 of record NZ_MKMC01000008.1, on the reverse strand, counting down.
TTGCGGAAATCTTGATCGAAAGCCTGGATTATGAAGAAGACTTTCCGGTTTCCGATGAGTGGCGGCAGGAAATCCAAAAGCGTTGCAAGGAAATAGACGCCAATTCGGCGCTGCTGCTGGATGGCGAACAAGTCATGGCGGAGCTAAGACAGCGCTTTTTATGAAATATTTCCTGCATCCTCAGGCCCGCGAGGAGTTGGAACAAGCAATATTGTTTTATCAAAAACAACAAGCGGGTTTGGAAAAGCGCCTTATCGATGCGGTGGACGATGCCACCCACCGGGTTTGTAACAATCCCATGTTGTATCGAAAGGTAGATGATGAAACTCGCAAGTGCCGGATATTGCGTTTTCCATATGCGTTAGTGTTTCGGGAAAAAGCCGGAAAATTGGAGATTTTGGCGGTGATGCATTTGCGAAAACAGCCTAATTATTGGAATTCTAGAAAATGATGTCGTGGATTTGGTGTTGGATGACCTGGCAGGGTGCGTTGCCAAAAATGAAGGTCGAGGGTGGAGCTGTTGCAGGCGGTTTGTCAGGATTTTAGGGCTTAAATAAACATCAAGTTAACCTTTATTGGTACGCCTAGGACACAAGATTTGAAATTGGAGAATATTTGGTATGTCGTGGAATAGCTTGAATAGCTTGCAGTCAGTTCAGTATAAGTGTGGACATTGCGGTAATGTTGTTGCATCTAATCAAGGATATTTCTCAAATTTAGGGCAACGAATTTATATATGTCCTCATTGCGAACGACCTACTCATTTCGCTTATGGAGCGCAGTACCCTGATGTGGCACCTGGAAATGATGTCAATCATCTACCTGAAGAGTTAGCGTTACTATACAAAGAAGCAAGAAATTCTGTTGCGGCGTCGGCGTATACCGGTTCGGTATTACTTTGTAGAAAACTCTTAATGAATATTGGTGTAAAACAGGGTGCCGAAGAAGGTAAACCATTCATTTATTACGTTAATTATTTAGCAGATCAAGGATATATCCCGCCGAATGGCCGAGGCTGGGTGGATCATATTCGTAAAAAGGGTAATGAGGCAACTCACGAAATTGCTCTTATGGATAAATCAGACTGCGAAGATCTAATAGCTTTTTCAGAAATGCTTATGAAATTCATATATGAATTTCCAAACAAAATACCGGCGCAAGGATCGTAGGATGCCCCAATATTAGACTGAAGTGCGTAGTCTGGGTTGAATGAAAGGAAATCCAGCATTGGCAGACGCCTAGCCGGGTTTCAACGTGGCCTTCAGCTCGCTGTCGCTCTACCCAGCCTACGAATCGAAATAACCGCTGCCCCACCCGGCAGCATTTTTTAACGCCGGCAAATTAGACGACCGGTCATTTATTAGGAGATTATCATGCCCAAATACATCATCGAACGCGACATTCCCGGCGCCGGCCAGTTCACGCAAGCCGAGTTGCAAGGCATTTCCCAAAAATCCTGCGGCGTGTTGCGCGATATGGGGCCGCGCATCCAGTGGCTGCACAGCTATGTGACCGGCGACAAGGTGTATTGCATTTATATCGCCGACAACGAACAAGCGATACGCGAACACGCCGAGCAAGGGGGTTTTCCGGCCAATCGGATAGAAGAAATCAAGACCGTGATCGATCCGACCACGGGGGACTGAGCTTGGGTAGGGTGAGCGCCGCGTACCTCGTCGGAGGTCGCGATTGCCGGGCAAAAGCTACGCAGTGCTCACCCTACAACGCTGAACCGCTGGAGCGGTTCATCAGCGTTTGCGCGTGCCAGGGTGGAGCGTTCGAGCGCGGAAGATAGGACACCATTAAAACGATAATTTACGGGGATAACACTCATGACTTTTAAACTCAGCACCTTTACCGCCGCGCTATTGCTCGGCACCGCCAGCCTGTCGGCCAGCGCGGACGAAACCTGCGCCTCGCCGTACATGGCGAAAATTACCGGCCAGGAAGATTTCGTTTACATCTGGACCTTGGGTGCGGAAGGCGTCGGCGACGAGCAGGACAAACTGGTCACCGTCGACGTTAATCCCAAATCCAAACAATACGGCAAGGTGATCGGCAGCCTGTCGGTGGGTGGCCGCAACGAGGCCCATCACTCCGACTTCACCGACGACCGCCGCTTTTTGTGGGCCGGGGGCCTGGATACCAACAAGATTTTCATCTTCGACGTCTCTACCGATCCTGCCAAACCCAAGCTCAGCAAAACCATCACCGATTTCGTCGCCAAAAGCGGCGGCGTAGTTGGCCCGCACAGTTTGTATGCCTTGCCGGGGCGGATGATCATCACCGGCCTGTCCAATAACAAAGATCATGGCGGCCGTACCGCGCTGGTCGAATACACAAATACTGGTGATTACATCGCCACCTACTGGCTGCCGACCGACAGCAATCTGGAAGGCGCGATCAAATCCGGCAAATACGCCGATGGCTACAACTACGACGTGCGGGTATTGCCGCGTAAAAACCTGATGCTGACTTCGTCGTTCACCGGTTGGTCGAATTACATGATGGACTTCGGCAAAATGCTGGCCGACCCGGAAGCGATGAAACGCTTCGGCAACACCGTGGTGCAATGGGATTTACACAGTCGCCAGCCGAAGAAAGTCTTCGACGTACCCGGCGCGCCGTTGGAAATCCGCTGTGCCTGGGACGAAGCGCATAACTACTGCTTCACCAGCACCGCGCTGACCTCGAAAATCTGGCTGATTCATCAGGACGACAAAGGCGAATGGCAAGCCAAGGACGTCGCGGACATCGGCGAGCCGGCGAAAATCCCGTTGCCGGTGGACATCTCCATCTCCAGCGACGATAAAACCCTGTGGGTCAACACCTTCATGGACGGCATGACTCGCCGCTTCGACATCAGCGATCCATTCCACCCAAAACAAGTGTTCGAGCAAAAAATCGGCGCCCAGGTGAATATGGTGTCGTCGAGTTGGGACGGCAAACGCCTGTATTACACCTCGTCGCTGCTGGCGAACTGGGATAAGAAAGGCGCGGACAACGAACAATTTTTCAAAGCCTATAGTTGGGATGGTAGCAAGTTGACCGAGCAGTTCTCGATTGATTTCAATAAAGAGAAGCTGGGTAGGGCGCATCAAATGCGGTTTGGGGCGTATGCTTTGTACGGCAAGGCGCCGAAGTAGCTCGCGCGGGCGTTTAAAACACCGAAAAGGTCGTCGCTACGCCAGCGTAACCGCCGGTTCCGTTGCTTAGGCGCGGACCGCCGGGATTCGCTGGTCGTGGCGAAAGGATCGTTCAATTTCGCCAACGGAATCCACCGCAATGAAATTCAGCTTTCTATTGGGCTTGGTCGCCGTTCTCGCGACCGCACCAGGCTTTGCCGATCCGTTGGATCGGCAAACGCTCGCTCCCGGTCATGCCGGTCTCGTTTTTCAACTCGCGGCCCCCGGCTCTTACCAATTGCCGGTCATACAGGCGGCGATCGACGGCGAGGTGTTGACCAGCGATAATCGGCCCAAGCGCCTTCACGATCTGATGGGCGATAAGCTGGTCTTGCTCAGCTTTATTTATGCGGCTTGTAGCGATAGCAACGGCTGCCCGCTGGCCACCCAAGTGCTGCAGAAGATCGGTCGCCAGTTACAGAAACAACCGGAATTGGCCGACAAACTCAGATTGATAACCCTGAGCTTTAATCCGACTCAAGATACGCCGGACATGATGCGCCACTACGGCGCCGGCTTTAACGCCGGTCAATTCGATTGGCGGTTTTTGACCACGCGCGACGAAGCGGCCTTACAGCCGATTTTGGACGGCTACCAGCAGAGCGTGCAAAAAATCCTCGACGAGCAAGGCCGCTTTAGCGGCACGTATTCACATCTGTTGCGGGTGTATCTGATCGATAAGGACAAGAACGTACGCAACATTTATAACGTCGATTCCTTGCATGCCGATACCTTGCTCAACGACGTCAAAACGCTATTGACACTTGCCAAACCGATGAGATCGGCGCAAACGGTTAATGACGAACGTTTGTACCGGGCCGGTGACGATAAACAAGGTTATCGGCAAGCCGATTATCGGACCGACTCTCTAGCCCTCGAACAGCGGCGAGGTAAGTCCGCCGATTTGCTGGCTTTTGCCCTAAAGCCGCCGCTGGGTTTGCCGAAGTTGCCCGTGCCCAAAGACAACCCGCTCACGCCAGCCAAAATCGCGCTGGGCCGCAAGTTGTTTTTCGACCGGCGGCTGTCGCTGAACAATACCTTTTCCTGCGCGATTTGCCACATCCCGGAACAGGGTTTCGCCAACAACGAGATGGCGACGGCGGTCGGCGTCGAGGGACGGAGCGTGCGCCGCAATGCGCCCTCGCTGTACAACGTTGGTTATGCTCAATTGTTGTTCCACGACGGCCGCGAAAATACGCTGGAACAACAAGCCTGGGGGCCATTGTTGGCGCATAACGAGATGGCTAATCCGTCCATCGGCTATGTAATCGACAAAATCAAAACCGCCGCCGACTACAGTGGCCTGTTCGAAGCCGCTTTCGGCAAAGCGCCGACGATGGAGACGATAGGTAAGGCGTTGGCGAGTTATCAACGCACCTTGAATTCGGCGGATTCGCCGTTCGATCGCTGGTATTTCGGCAAGCGCTCAGAGGCGCTCGACGAACCGGCCAAGCGCGGTTTTGCGTTGTTTATCGGTAAGGCGGGGTGCGGCGCCTGTCATACGGTCGATGCAAAGTCGGCGCTGTTCACGGATCAAAAACGCCATAACACCGGCGTCGGTTATGCGGAATCCATGCAAAAGGCCCCGGTTACGCAACAGGTGCAAGTGGCGCCTGGGGTGTTCGTCGATGTCGATATCCGGCATTTGTCGGGGGTGCGTGGCGAAAAACCTAACGATCTAGGCTATTACGAAATCAGCCAGAATCCGGCCGACCGCTGGGCTTATAAAACGCCGTCGCTACGCAATGTGGCGTTGAGCGCGCCTTATATGCACGACGGTTCGCTGGCGACCTTGGAAGAGGTCGTACGTTTTTACAATCGGGGTGGCGTTGCCAACGACAATCTGGCGCCCGCGATGCGGCCGTTGGCCTTAACTGACGGCGAAGTGAACGAATTGGTGGCGTTTTTAAAGGCGCTGACCGGCGCCAATGTCGGTCGATTGGTGTCCGACGCGTTTGCAGCGCCGGTCGGCGATGCGCCGGCGCGTTGAAGCTATGGCGCCATCAAACCGCTGATGTGTTTGATAAAGTTGGTTTCGTTGACGAAGGTAATGTCGTACATTTTGGTCAATCCGGCGACTTGCTCGTCGCTGGTTCCCAAGGCCAGCAGTAAAAAATGGTTTTTGTCGATGTCGAGGCGGCGGCGCATTTTGCTGTACTTGTCGATGAAGGGTCTGAATTCGCCGGATTTGCATTCGATGAACACTGGAATACGGCTATTGATCAGGAAAAACACGTCGATTTCGTATTGGTCCTCGTTGGCGAAGCGGATCGTAAAATTGCGGAGACAGGAAAACAGGCCGTTGCCGTCGTAGCAATGCTTTAGCAATTTCATGAACACATACCATTCCAACCATTCGCCGTTGAAAAAGTTGACGATGGCCGGCGCAGTTTGCAGCGTCAGATGGACGCGCTTTTCGTTTTTGTTGTAGAAATATTTGGCGACGAATGAGAAGTCGTAAAGCGATTTGCAAAAACCGGTGATGATTTTGATTTGGTTTTGACTGTGGTTGCTTAAATTCATCGTCACCGAACCGTAGTCATTGCGCTGCGCCTTGCGGATTTTGTCGAGTAGTTCCCCCAGCGTCGCCAGCTGATCTCCAAGCTCCACTGCAACTTCGTCGAAAAAACCTTGGGTATCGAGAGCGTCGTGATTGACTTGGACTTGCACGCGTTTACGCTCGAACCAACGGACGATCGGTTGATATTGAGTGCTTTGGCTCATCACCGCCGTATTGTGCAAATCCAGATCCTCGATTTTTTGCGGCGCTTGGCCCTTGGGCGGCGGGGTGGATTGCGACGCTTCCAGAGTCCGGTATTTGCTTAAAAGCGCACTGTACTTGTCGATCAAACCGGTCACGAAGCCGACTGTGTCATGAATCGCGGCAGGTTTTTCGCACACAGGGCATTTGACGGTCTTGCCGGCATGCTCGGAAGGTACCTCTCGCAGATAGGCGCAAGCGCTGCAACGCAAAATTGCCATGGATCAATCTCCCTTTTGGTCTTGAAAACGGTGTTGTTGGTTCGGAGGCCTAGTCTGGATTGGCGAACAATAGCGGTTCTGACTTCTTGTGTTCGCGGGCGGGCGATATGAGTCGCTAACCGGCGGGCTGTTCGGCTGTGTGGCAATCTCGCCAGTTTCCCGGCAATTGTAGCCATACCTTCAAAGAGCTCAACCGTCGGGGCATGCCGGGTGTTTTATGTTATTGAATTTGTGATTAAAAAATGTTGGCGAGCAAGGATTCTGTTTTGGATCGAAATTTGCTGAGAATTGCGAAAAGGCTTAAGGCCATTCCTCGCAAACTCGTCTACAGGTGATTTATGGGCAAAATCGGCATTTTTTTCGGCACCGATACCGGCAGTACCCGGTTGGTGGCAAAGAAGATCTACAGTCTGCTGGGTGAAGAGTTGGCGGACAAACCGAAAAATGTCAATCGGGCCAGTCTGGACGATTTGCTGCAATACGATGCGCTGATCCTGGGGACACCCAGTTACGGTATCGGCGATTTGCCGGGCATGGCCGTCGGTTGCCAGGAGCGCAGTTGGCAGGAGTTTGTACCGCAGTTGGAACATTGCGATCTGACCGGCAAGCGCATTGCGTTGTTTGGTCTCGGACATCAAGAGCGCTACGCTTCGCGGTTTGCCAGTTCGCTGATTCAACTGTACCGCGTGTTTTGCGGCTATGGCGCCGACGTGATTGGGCGCTGGAGCACAGACGGTTATCAATTCGAACATTCCGATTCGATCATCGACGGTCAATTTGTCGGTTTGGTACTGGATCAGCGGACGCAACCGCATTTGACCGACGAGCGTATACGGGTTTGGCTATCGCAAGTAACACCGGAACTGTTGCCCGTCAGGGCCGAGGCGGCTTAAGCGATGGCCGCCCAATCACCGGAAGTTCGGGAACCTGATCTGACGCCGTTGGCCGACTGTAATGCTTGCGCGTATCGGAGCAGTTTGTTGGCGCAGGGGGCTTGTAAGCCCGGCGATATTTGCATCATGGCGGAGAGCGGTCGGCAAATAGACCGGTTTTTCAAGCTGCATCCCGCTTTGGCTCGCGAGTACATGCAAGATGCATTTTGGGAACGACGGGCGATAGCCGCCCGCTATCTGCCGACGAATTTGTTGCGGCCGCTGTTGGCCGATCCCGACGAAGCGGTGCGACGGGTATTGGCCTACCGAGTCCCGCTGGAGTGGTTGCTGGAACTAATCAACGACAGCGATCGAGAGGTGCGAGTGACGGTTGCCGACCGTTTGCCGGAGGCGCAGTTGGAGTTGATGGCGGGCGACACCGATTATCTGGTGCGAGCGTATGTCGCCAAACGCCTGCCCGAGGGGCGCTTGTTTCGCTTGGTGGCCGATGCCGACACCGAGGTTCGGCGTACCGTCGCCGAGCGTATTCCCGCCGTCAGTCTGGGTTTAATGGCTGAAGACCATGAAGTGGGTATTCGCCGCATCGTGGCGCAGCGTATGGAGATCGACGATTTGGTGATGATGGCCGACGATCCGGACTGGACCGTGCGTTACGAGGTGGTCTTGCGGGCCGATGGCGAATTATTGCAGCGGATGATGGAAGACCCCGACGAGGAAGTCGCGCTGATGGCCCGGGAACGATGGCAGGCGCGGTGCGCCGAGCAGGTAGCGAATGAGCGCTGAATTTGTCGTAGGTTTAACCTATGCCGACCGTTTGCGGTTGGCGAGCGAGGCGCGGCAGGCTTTGATCGGTCGCGTGTTCGAATCGGAAGTTGCGTCGTTGACGTCGTTGATGGGGCCTATGAGCGATGGGCCGGAATGGCCGGCCGGCGCCGCTTGGTTGGCGGCTCGGCATGGCGCTAACGCCTGTGTCATTTCCGACGGTCTGTCCGACCCTTGGGTCGAACGCGATCGGCCGGAAACCGGCTTGGGTCTGGAGGTCTTTATCGAAAGTCCGGATGCCGGACTCACCGAGGATCACCCGCTCACTGCGTTGGCGGATACCTGGCTGTTTCCGTTGACTGCCGAGGTCAGCCATACCCTGGCCGGCTACCCGGTACTTTGCGAGAAATTATTGGCGGGCGAGCCTTTGTCGATCGAGTTCAATATCGAACATATCAAAGACGGTCGAGGTCGCGTTGGTGCGCTGTTGTCGCTACCGGCTGGCCTTGATGCCGTGGCCATGTTGCCGGGAGGACCGGTGGCGCTAGTGGCGATTACATTGCTAACGGTCGCGGAGTTACGCTATCTGCGCGGCAAGGGCGAGGCTGCACGTTTGGAATTGTTGGAGGCCTTGCGCCAACATGGGGTTGGGCATGTGTCGCTGTTGTCCAGGCCGTCATTGGTATAAGTGGGGTTAGGATGAGTCCGAATACCGAAATCACTGAATGGCTGGCTCAAAACGGCTTTACGATTCCGCCTGCCGCACCGGTTAACGGGCGGGGAGAGCAGGCTTTGATCTTGGCGGCTCGACACGGTCGAGCGGATGTGGTGGTGTATTTGCTTGAAAGCGGCGCTGATTTGACTGTTTTGGATGCCTACGGCAATAACGCGTTGTGGGCTGCCTGTTTTGCTGAATCGGCGGAGTGTATTGCGTTGCTGTTGCAAGCCGGTATCGCCATCGATTATCAAAATCCTAGCGGTTCCAGCGCATTGATCTACGCGGCATCGGCCGGCAAACACGCCGTGGTTGCTCAATTGCTCGACGCTGGCGCCAATCCGCGTCTGACCACCGACGACGACTTTAGCGCATTGGATTTGGCGGCCAACCGTCAGTGTCTGCAATTGTTACGTAAGCGCTAGGACTCCTGATTCCTTGCTGTCGGCTATTGCCGGGTGGTTGCGAGCGGCATAGAATGCCGGCTTTCGCAATTACGATCAAGGACTCACCATGTCAGATTCATATTGGTTTAGAACCGGCGAAGCCACCGTATTTTCGAGCGAAGGCCAAGGTACCGACGCAATGCCGGAAATACTGCTCGGCGACGTCAAAGGTCCGGCCGGCCATGCTTTCGCCAATTTGATGGGCCAGACCGAAGGCCATACCCGGATGTTCGCCATCAGGGCGACAAACCAGCAAGTGCGGCCGGCGACGATTATGGTACCTAAGGTGACGATCAAGTCTTCCGCTTACGTTAATTTATTTGGCGGACCGGTGCAGTCCGCAGTTGCCGACGCTGTGATCGACAGTGTCGCGGATGGCGTCATTCCTCGGTTGCAAGCCAATGAACTGTGTATCGTCGCGATGATTTGGATAGATCCCTCTTGCGCAACCAACCCCAATCTCGACCGTAAGGATTTGTACCGTACGAATTACGAGGCGATGAAATTGGCTATTCAGCGCGCGATGAGTAATTCTCCCAGTATTGATGAGCTGATAGCTAACCGGCATAAGGTGTTTCATGAAATGTACGATCCGGAGACCGGCGAATCGCAGTGGTAACAGCCTATCGAACGATTCCGCGCTGCAACATGCCGCTCGGAATCGCTTGCCTTAGGAGGCTAGTCGTCGCTCTGGTTGCGGGCCGAGATCGGAATTCCGTATTTTTCGAACAATCCGTACAGCGTGGGCCGAGTGACGCCCAACAGTTTCGCTGCCTCGGAAACGTTATGGTCGGTATAGGACAGTGCACGGTTGATCGCGACGGTTTCAGCCGCCTCTCTGACCGCTTTCAGATTTAGGGGCATGGACTTGTCGGTTGTCGATCCGAGTTGTAGTTCCTCGGCGGTGACGAAATTGCTGTCCGACAAAATCACCGCGCGTTTGATTTTGTTTTCCATCTCCCGAATATTTCCCGGCCAAAGGTAGGCTTCGAGCGCTTGTGCCGCGTCCTGCGAGAAATGCTTTTCCTTCCGGCTGTTTTCGCGACAGTAGCGTTGCAGCAAGGCGGTGGCGATAGCGATAATGTCGCCTTCTCGCTTACGCAACGGCGGAATGTCGACTGCAATTTCGCTAAGGCGGTAATACAAATCGCTACGGAACTGACCTTGTTCGATTAAATCGGGTAGATGACGGTGGGTGGCGCAGATAATGCGGACGTCTACCGGGATTTCCTTCCGGCCGCCGAGTCGTTCAATGACCCGCTCCTGTATGAATCGCAAAAGTTTGGCCTGCAAAGCGAACGGCAGGTCGCCGATTTCGTCGAGAAAAAAAGTCCCGCCCTGTGCGTATTCAATTTTACCCTTGGTTTGAGCGACCGCGCCGGTGAATGCGCCTTTTTCGTACCCGAACAATTCGCTTTCCAACAGCGTTTCCGGAATCGCGGCACAATTCACTGCGACGAACGGTTGGTCGGCGCGCGCGCTGAGTCTATGCACCGTCCTCGCCAAGACTTCCTTACCGGTGCCGCTTTCGCCCAGCAAGAGTACGGTTGCTTGCGTCGGTGCCACTTTTTCCACCATCCGCAACACCGATTGCATTTGCGGGCTAGTGGCGATGATTCCGTGCAGTGGTTTTTGTTGTTTCAGTTCCTGATAACCGCGCTCCAGCGCGTCTAGTTGAAAAGCTCGTTCGATTATCAGTCCGAGCACGTCGGGGTCTATCGGTTTTTGATAAAAATCGTAAGCGCCTAACGCAACGGCTTGAATCGCGTTGTTTCGATCGTCGTTTCCGGTCACGACGATGATTTTGGTCGAGGGCGCTAGTGCCAACATTTCCTGTAGCGTGGCGATGCCTTCGCTCGCATTGGTGGGGTCTGGTGGCAAACCAAGGTCGAGAGTAACGACGCTAGGGGTATGGCGGCGCAAAGCCGCGATCGCTTCGTCGCGATTGCTTGCCAGTACTATTTCGTACTGCTCTAGACTCCATTTCAGTTGTTTTTGCAAGCCTGGATCGTCTTCGACGATCAGTAGAAGTTTGGATTCAGTCATTATGCCCTGGTTGAGCGGAAACCCGCTTTGCTAATGGTAGGTAAATCGTAAACGTGGTGCCGATTCCGGGCGTGCTGTCAACTTGAAGCTGGCCTCCGCTTTTTAAAACATAATCGCGCGCTTCGTACGCCCCAATGCCCATGCCGGCATTCCCTTTGGTGGTGTCGAATGGTTTGAAGAGTCGTTCAGCGATAAATCGCTGATCCATTCCGCTACCGTTATCAATAATTTTTATCACAGCATAGTCAGGGTCTTTGGTTAATTCAAGCTCTACTTTGTCGCCCTTGCCGTTAGAAGCATCTTGAGCATTTTGAATCAGATTCGCTAACACGTTAGAGACCTTGATTTGGTCGGTTTTTACCAGGCACTCGGTCAGAGTCGTACTTAGAATCACCGGAATTGGGTTTATGTTACTGGCGATTATCCGGCGAATAACGTCGACCAAATCTACCAAAACGACTGAGCTGACTTGGTTTTCGCCTTGTTTAAGTTGCTCGACGATGTGCTGAATTTTGTCGGAAACATTGTTGAGGGTGTCGATAGTGTCGTCAAAAAACGCCGGATTATGTTTGTGTTTGGCTGCATTTTTTACAATCAAACCAATCTGAGCGCCGACATTCTTAAGATCGTGAACTAGATAAGCCGACAAACGGTGATAGGTTTCAAATTGGCGACTGCTAACCAGCTCTTCGCTAGCGCGACTCAACGCCAGAGCGTTGGCTAGTTGCATGCCAACGGTCTTCAGTAGGTCATGGTCTTCCCAATCGAGCTTTCTTGGCACGCGGGCTTGCGTTAAAACCGCGAATGCCTCCAATTTGTTCATGTGAAACAGCGGAACGATCAGCCAGACCTGACTGTCCTCGTAGCACCAGGGCGACAGATCGATATCATCGTATACTTCAGGGGCGTGAGCCAGTTCAAAAAAATCAATGACCCATTGTTTGTTGGTAAGGTACTCGGGCAGATCTTCCAAATGGTGCAAATATTCCAATTCCTGTGGCGTTAGCTTCAAATTTTGTTCCGCAGCAAGAAAAAATTGGCCTTGGTCGTTTTTTAGCCACAACCCGCCGCCAGCGCTTTCAACAAGATCGGTTAAGGTGTTGATAATAAAAAGCTTTAGTTCCTCTATGGATTCCAGTTTCGCCAGGGATTTGGAAATTTTCAACCATTCTTCACGATAGTCGTAGCTGTAGTGAAAAAAATGCTTGCTGAAGTAGATCTTGAACAGCGCGCGCATTTTTCCTGAAGTAAATGGAATAATCAGAAGAATAATGGCAAGAAAAATGAACAGTGTTTGAGCGGTTTCTCCCCATTTTTCGTTGGCGTGCTTAATATAAAATCCAGCAAATGACATTAAAATCAGGTAGATACCGCATCCAAACAGAATGGTGGAGTGAAAAACCGATTTTCTGGGAACGGTAAGCTCGGTGTTCGAGTCCGGAAATTGAAGACGAGGCAACGTAATGGCTAAGAAGGGCGTCAAAATCGCGTTAATGATGCCTCTGGACTGCCAAAGTGAAAAATCTAACTGCTTGAACAGCAATGATTTGCTAAAAAGTAGGAGGTCAACCGCAAACAATGCACCTAAGCTGACACATAAGAATTTTATGTTCCAGCGTTGCTTCAGCGGTGTGCTACGATACAGTTGCTCCACTAGGATCAGACCGAATACCGCGAACACTACATGCGCTACAAATCTGGGATCGAAATCGAAAGACTCTCTCAGGAAGTCTTGGTAATCTGGAAAACTCTCTATACTAAGGATGAAGAGGGTCAAAAGCGACGCAAGCCGCGCTGTTTTAGACCTCAATAGAGATAAGGTGCGTTGGTGTCGTTGTTGGAATAGTAGAGAACCTAAGAGGACGAACCACGCGAAATTGCGGACCGTTTCATAGCTAAGGGTATCGGCATAAAAATAATAGCTATTCGATGTTGTTATAGTGGTTCGTGCGCACCATAATAAGGATGAAAGTGCCGCAAACATAAAGGGAAGGTGCTTTGGTTTCCTCAGAATAGAGTAGCCGAGCAGTAGTGCGTAAGCGACGGTGGCGCTCAGGTAGCTGACATAGATGTAGTTTTCCATATTATATGATTATACGTCGATATTTTGGTGGTATGTTTTGCATTGAATGGGTCTTATGCTTGTGCATAGGTAGCTAGGCTTAGACAGACGGCGACATGAAACAAATAATCCACGACTTGCTAGCGGATTCCAAATTTCAAGAAGGCATCGCTTGGCGTAGGTTTGACGAGAAAGCCGGTGAAACGATCATTCGAAAAGGTGACGAGGGTAACTCCCTTTTTTATCTCGAGAGTGGGACAGTTCGAGTGCTAGGCGGGGCGGAGCTTGACGAAAATCGCCGCATTTCGCCTGGTTTGTGCGATTTGCCTGAAGGCGCGGTTTTCGGGGATGTTTGTTTGTATGGGCCGAGGGAGCGCACGGCATCGGTCGTCGCGTTGACGGATATTTCCTTGCTGGAAGTGCGTAGCGATATGCTAAGCGTCTATTTGGATGACCACCCTGTTCAGGGGTACCTTTTTCTCAAGGCGTTGTTTCAAAGTATGTCCAATCGTTTAACCTTAGCAAATGAAAGAATAGAACATCTTTTGGTATGGGGAATTAAGGCGCATGACATCGACAAGTATCTTTAAGCGTGACGGATCGCGCTTTTAAACGAGAGGAAATGATGGAGCCTGGAAACAAGGTATCTGTTGCAGAAAGTTTCAGTCGATTTTTTTCGGTTGCGCTTGCGGATCAGGCAGAGCAAAAGGATTTGGTCTACAGAATTAGATATCGTGTTTATTGTGAAGAGTTCAAATATGAATCGACTGATCATTTCCCGGATCAGATGGAAATGGACGATTACGATAAGTCTTCGTTACATTGTCTAATTACTCACAAGGAGAGCGGCATGCCGGCCGGATGTGTAAGGTTAGTGCCTGCGGATGGCGATAGAATGACGTCTCCGTTGCCGTTCGAACGCTATTGTAGTGAAAGCCTCAATGTTGAAATGATTGACGCTATGAAGTTAGATCGACACTCTGTCTGCGAAATTTCAAGATTGGCTGTAGATGGCGCGTTCAGACGTCGGAGTGGTGAAACCTTGACACGATTTGGTGAAATAAATGGCTTCCAGTTTTCGCCGCAGGAACAACGAACATTTTCCTCAATTGCGGTGGCGTGTTTTTTTGCCGCCACGGTATTGACTGAGATGGTCGAAAAGACCAACGTATTCGCGATGATGGAGCCGTTCTTGCCAAGAATGATGGGGAAGTCCGGTATTCATTTTCAAAGAGTCGGCAAAGACATTGACTATCACGGTATTCGCGCTCCTTATTTTATAACGACTCAGTCAGCGTTGGAAAATATGCATCCCGAATTAAAGGAGCTGTACCAATGGATAAGAGCAAATATTTACAAGTGATTTTTTAATCTTCTAGATAATGTTGAAATTTTTGGAGATAAAAGTGGGTTTTCCGTCGGCAAGAGTGCTAACAATTAGATCGTTATGTTTGGCCACTCTCATTTTAGTTTCAGTAGGGTGTCAATCCCCGGAAGAAGCCGCGAAAGAGCATTTTCAAAAAGGCAAGGAGTTGTTTGATAAAGGAGAGATAGACACCGCTTTCTTAGAGTTTAAAAGCGCTAATCAGAGTCAAGCAGGTAATGCTGATACTTATTATTATATGGCTCTCGTAGATGAAAAGAAAAATAACTTAAAATCGATGAGGCAAAATTTGTCCAAAGCTATTGAGCTGGCTCCGGATATGATTCCAGCGAGATTAAAGCTTGGGAAAATAAGTTTAATATTTGGTGAGGTGGATAAGGCGAGAGAGCAAGCGAATTATGTATTACAAAAAGAGCCGGCAGAGATTGATGGGCAGATTTTGCTTGCCTCTTCGTTCATCCGCGAGGGGAAATATAAGGAAGCAAGCGATATTGTCGACTCTGTATTAAAATCCGCGCCGGAAAATCCGGAGGCAATCTCCCTGAGCGCTGCCCTAGCATTCGAACGAGGGGAAGTTGATTCAGTATTGTCATTAATTGAAAAAGCCCTAGCCATAAAGCCTGAAAATTTGCCGCTCAGGTTGTTACGAATTAAAGCTTACTCCGCTCGCAATGATATTGAGAAAGTGGTTGCCGAATATGAGTCCTTAGTGACGTTGTACCCAGATGTCGATAATTTCAAGGTAACCCTGGCATCAATGTATTCTATGACAGGAAAGCTTGATAAGGCTGAAAATGTTCTTAGGCAGGTTGTTGAGGCTTCTAAAGATAAAATAGAACCAAAAGTCGTTTTGCTAGAGTTTTTAAATGCAAAAGCAAAAGACAGAGTTGTTTCCGAATACTCTGCATTGTCCAGCGCAGCAAAAAACGACCAAAACACAGTCTTTGAGTTATCCAAATGGATGATCGCTTCCGGGTTTAGGGACGCCGGTGTAAATGGATTGAAAGACGTGCTGTCAGTGGAAAAAAATAGCGATCTAGGGTTAGCTGCAAAAACTGTGATAGCTGAGATGGCGCTAGGAGATAAGCGCTATGACGAGGTAGATAAAGCCTTGACCGAAGTATTAACCGTAAAACCAGATTTCTACGAAGCGAAGTTATTACGCGGTAGGTTATTGCTTTCTGAAAATAAAGTTGATGATGCCTTGGAGTTTTTAAATAAATTGGTTTGGGAAAAAAAGGATGCTGACTCCGCGTATCAATTGCTTGGTCAAGCATACGCGATGAAAAATGATCGAAAGCAGGCGGATCGGAATTTAAAATTGGCTCTTGATATTAATCCAGCCAATGCTGCAGCATTTTTTCCGGTGTATGAAGACTATATGAAAGCGGGGCAGAGAGATACTGCTAGGCACTATTTAGAAAAAGCGATTAAAGCCAAACCAAACCAAATCCTATTTCTGATTGCCATGGTAGAAGCAGATGTGTCGGAAGGGCGATTAGACGAAGCGCAAGAGGTTGTTCAGCGTGTTGCACTGCTTTCTAAAAATAAAGTAATTCCGCTCTATTTACAGGCAACGGTAATGCAGGGGAAAAAACAATTTCAATCCGCAGCTGAGTTATATAAGTCTGTGTTGATTGAGTCTCCCGATCATCTCAACTCGATGATAAACTTGGTTAAGGTCTATGCTGCAATAAACGAACCTAGAAAAGCGCAAGATTTTTTAGAGGATCACTATTCGAAACATTTAGGTAATATTGCTATTGCGAGTGTTTTGTCTGACTTTTATGTTGCGAACAACGACTCGGCTAAAGCTAAAAATTTTATAAACGAACAACTGAAGCGATTTCCGAATGCTGTGCCATTGTATCAATCCTTGGCAAGAATCGAAGCCTCGTTACACAAGGACATTGCAATTGCCAAAGATATTCTCTTAAGAGGGTTGGAAGCCAATCCGGATAGCATTCAGTTGTCGATGTCGCTAGGGGCTGTTTTTGAGCAGCTCAGGGATTTTGCAAGCGCTAAGCGACTTTATAGTAAGTTATTGGAGAAATTTCCCGACTCTATGATGGTAGTGAATAACCTGGCGGCTCTTCTGATTGAGTCACCTAACTCTGAGGAAGTGGATAAGGGGGCTCAACTCGCTGAAAGGTTAAAAGATGTTGAAAATACTTATTTTAAAGATACGTACGCGTGGTCTTTGGTTAAAATCGGAAAAACCGATCTCGGATTGCAACTGCTCGGACAATTGGTGTTGAAGGAACCCAAGATGCCAGAGCTAAGATATCATCTAGGGGTTGCTCACGCAAAAGTTGGAAACAAAGCGACAGCAATATCCGAATTGAAGCAAGCTATTGCTCTGTCCGAGAAATTAGGGCGTGAGTTTGCTGGGCAAAGCGACGCGAGAAAGATTTTGAGTGAACTAGAACATAAATAATGGAAATTATCGGGCGCTGAAATGAATAGGTTTTTCAATACTGTTGGATTTGCTGTTTTGCTATTTCTCAATGCTGGATGTTCTCAGCCAATGTTGGAGGACGTT
Organism: Methylomonas sp. LWB; assembly: GCF_001856095.1. Classification (NCBI taxonomy): domain Bacteria; kingdom Pseudomonadati; phylum Pseudomonadota; class Gammaproteobacteria; order Methylococcales; family Methylococcaceae; genus Methylomonas; species Methylomonas sp. LWB. Next base: position 59,044 of record NZ_MKMC01000008.1, on the reverse strand, counting down.
CAGCAAGCGTCTGATTATACATATCAAGTTGGACCTGGGGATAGCGTTAATATTTTTGTTTGGGGTAACCCTGAGTTGTCGACTTCTGCGGTTGTCAGGCCTGATGGTAAAATCACAGTTCCTTTAGTTGAGGAGTTGTTGGCTAACGGTAAAACTCCGTTCGAACTTGCAAGAGAAATTGAGAAAGTTCTGGCGACCTATGTGAAAAGCCCGCAAGTAGTCGTCATGGTTTCGGGTTTTAAGGGAGTCAATACCCAACAAATTCGAGTGATCGGCAGAATCGGTGGAGGTTCTTCTGGCGGCAGTGGATCTGGTGGAGGGGGCGGCGGAACAGGTGGAGGTATTGGGCGATACCAAGGGAAAACAATTCCCTACGAGCGAGGAATGAGTTTACTGGATGTTGTTATCCAAATCGGACTTAACCAATATGCCGATGGTAATAGATCTACTGTCATTCGTAACTTCAATGGAGAGTTGAAATCTTACGGGGTTAGAATTGACGACCTGATTGATGATGCAGATTTATCCGCTAATGTTTTGATGATGCCTGGTGACATATTAATAATCCCGGATGCTTATTTTTAAGTCCCTAGAAACGTTTGATTTTTCTTACTTAGTCATGGCTGTTTGATATGCAACAAGAACTTTCAGAAGTATATTTTTATTTGAAAGGGACATTGAAGTATAAGCGTCTGGCAATCATACTTGCTTTGTTTGTTTCTTTAGTCGCTTGGGCATACGTTTTTTTTATGCCGGATAAATTCGAGTCAAAGGCGAAGGTCCATATCGATTCGGCTACGGTAATTCGCCCTTTAATGCGAGGGATGGTGGTAGAGCCGGACATCTCGGCGTTAATTCGCATTATTCAGCAACTTATGTTTACTCGGCCAAATTTGGAGAAAATCATTGAGTTGTCTCAATTGTCGCGCTCTGAAAACGAATCTGCAGCTGCTACCGAGCTCATTGAAAATCTTAAAAAAGATATAACGATAACTGGTGGGCGAGGGGATATCTTCGATATCGCATACACTTCTCAGGATCCCGAGGTTGCTAAAAGCGTCGTTCAGGCTGTTTTGACCGTCTTTTCAGAGCAAACTGAAGGTAAGGCGATGGCTGATGCAAGTGATGCTCAGCGGTTTATTGAACAACAAATTCGTGATTACGAAATACGGTTGCAAGACGCTGAAAAGGCTAAGGAGGAATTCAAGAGAGTAAATTTAGATTTGCTAAATGAGTCCGATCAATTCCAAATGCTGCAAAAGTTGAAGGAGCAATTGCAAGAAGCGAATACGGCTTTACAGCAGGCGCTTTCACGAAAAAGCGTACTAGCGGAACAGGTGGTTGATGTTCAAGACTCGGATGAGGATTGGGGTATGCCTACGGCTAGTCAAGAGGTTTCCGCTGATAATGCGAGAATCGAATCCTTAAAAGATAAACGAACAGAACTGCTCCTGAAATACACTGAAAGGCATCCAGAGATACTTGAAATCGATAAGCTAGTTGAACAACTCAAGAAACAGGAGGAAGAGGCAAAGGCAGCAAAAGCTCCAGTTGAGGAGCCGGCGGTGGGAGGAGTTGCTTTAGGGGCTGATAAGATGGCAAACCCCTATGTTCAAGCTTTAAAAATGGGTTTGGATAACGCAGCTGCCGAGGTTGCTTCCAACCAGTCGCTTGTAGACTCGATTCAGTCTAGAATTAATAAGTTGCAAGAGGGTCTAAATGAGCGTCTTACAATTGAAACTGAAATGAAAAATTTGAATCGTGATTATGAGACTATCAGTCATAAGTACTCCGAGTTATTAGAGCGGCGTGAGCAAGCTCATATTACAGAGCGTGTTGATGATCAGACTTCTAGGCTCAAATTTAAAATCGCCGATCCTCCTAGCAAGCCTGACAAGCCTAGCTTCCCTAATAGGAAATTGTTTTACTCTTTGGTTTTAGTAGTGTCTGTGGTGGTGGGCTTCGGAGTGGCCTTTTTGATATATTTTATTCGGCCGGTATTTATGTCAGCCAGACAGGTTCGTTTGGTGACGGGGTTGCCTTCTTTGGGGAGTGTTTCCTTAACTTCTCAAGGTATAAATCAGTCCAATAACGTCGACTGGGTGTTGATTGCTACGTTTTTGATTTTTATTTCAAGCTATCTTGGAATAATGATATTCGAGCTATTAAAATAGTTCGAATAATTTATAGGTAACTTTATGAGCATTATTGAAAATGCGCTCAAGAAAGCCGGAAAGCAGGGCTTGGTTTTAGATGATGATCAAGTTTTGCCAAAAGGGAGTGCTTCCAGCCCTGCTATTTTAATAAACTCCGAAGAATTAGCATTGGCCGAGTCAGTCAGTGGTCAATTTTCCGAGCGGCAGGTTAACCTTGATTGGAAGGGATTGGCGGAGAAAGGTTATATTGATAACAATGATGCTAAGTCACAATTGGCAGAGGAGTTTCGTGTTATTAAGCGTCCTTTGGTAAATAATGTACAAGGAGGGGATGGTAACGGCATTAGTCGTCCAAATTTGATTCTCATATGTAGTAGTTTGCCAAGTGAAGGAAAGACTTTTATATCAATTAATCTGGCTCTTAGTTTGGCGAATGAACGAGATAAAAAGGTTCTGTTGATTGATGCTGATGTGGAAAAGCCCAGTATTGCCAAGGAATTGGGTGTTCAAAGCCCATTGGGGCTGATTGAATACTTGGAGGACGATAGAATAACATTTTCTGATATTCTGTTAAAAACAGATCTGCCAAATCTTAGCTTGATTACTGCTGGCAAACGCCATAAATACTCTACGGAGCTGCTGTCAAGTCAAAGGATGTATCTTTTTGCGGAGGAAATCAGTCGTAGATATAAAGACAGGATTGTGATTTTCGATTCCCCGCCCTTGCTAGTGGCTACGCAAGCTCAGATTTTGGCTGAGCTGGTGGGACAGGTTGTTTTGGTGATTGCTGCCGAAATTACCCCACAAAGTGTCGTTAACGAAGCGGTTTCAAAGCTGAGTAATTGTGATGTTGTAATGACTCTTCTGAATAAGACTAGGCGTGAGATAGATATATACGGCCATAATTACAGTTACGGTAAGTATGGACAGCAGTAAAGCCCATTGTTTTAATAGGTTAAGGCTTCGGTACATTGCGTTTTTGGTTTGTATCAGTATATTTCACTCGCGCTATGTGGTCGCTTTGGAGTGGCGTGCTACACCTAGCATGTCGATCAGCGAAATATTTTCAGATAATTTGAATTTGTCTGAAAATGCAAAGAAAAGTGGTTTTGTTACCGATATTAGTCCTGGAATATCGCTATTTGGGTCTTCCGCGCTCAGCAGTTTTAATCTGAACTACCGGTTGCAGGGTTTGTATAATGCTCAAGGTTCGGATAGCGTAGACTTTAATCATCAGTTACAGATGAGTTCTCGTTATCAGATTATTAGAAACAGATTGTTTGTTGAAACCAGTAGTTCTATCAGTCAGCAAAATATTAGTAATGCTTTTGTTGCGACTGATAATATCTCAGGTAACGGTAGTCGAACCGAGGCAAAAAATTTCAATATTTCCCCATATTGGACACCACGGTTCGGGCGATTTGCCAACGGTTTATTTAAAGTCGGTTACAGTCGTTCTTCATTCGATAATGGTGACTCGGCATTGGTTTCTCCGCTCGTTCAAAATCTGATATCAGATTCCGATAGTTTTTTTAAAGAAGCGAGATTGACCAGTGGTAGCGAGTTCAGCTCGGTTACTTGGGGAATGAACTATTCTTCGCGCGAGCAAAATAGAAATTCTGGACAAGATGTTCGATTTGAGGAGTATAGTGGTAATGCTCGGTATTATTTTAACCGGAAGTTTAATGTGTTTGGTCAGGCAGGCTTTTCGGATAATAGTTACCGAACTCTAGCGGCGAACAGTATTAACAATGGTTTTTTTTATACCATTGGCGGGCGGTGGAGTCCGAGTTTATGGTATTCATTGGAAGTCGGAGTCGGTAACAATAAGCATGTCACTATGACTTTTAATCCGTCTTCTAATTTTAGTTCGGCAATTACTTACCGTAATAAGGATGTCGGGCTAAATACAGGAAGCTCGTGGGATGCTAATTTAAACTATCGAGTGCAGAGATTTAGCTTGGGGTTTAGTTATTCTCAAGATACGACCACTCTTCAACAACTTCTAGTAGAGCAAGGCTTCTTCTTGCGAGATGCTTCTGGCAATTTGACGGGTGTGACGGATCTTCAAGACCTTATTAGTCAGGGTTTTTTAGCGTTAGATGGGTCGGGTAACGTAATAAAAGGTCCTAATTATAATAACTCTCAATTAGTATTAAATCCTTTTGATTTGGTTGATGACGTAATTGTTAGAAAGCGTGCTAGCGTAAATTTGGCGTATCAGACCGGTAAAAGTCGCTTCAATGCCACTGCTTTTAATGAAAGAAGAAGCTATGAGCTGAGAGTGGGAGAAGATTCGGCTTATGGAATTTCCGGGGGGTGGCAATGGAGTTTTGTGCCTCGATTAAGTTTTTATCTTCAGCCCTCCTGGCAACATTCGGTTGGTTCCGCAGCAAGTAATACACGTTACGATGTAGCATTGGGTTTAACTCGCTCCGTTCCCATAAATTTGGGGCGGCCATTATTGATGAACACAAAGTTGGAGTTTAGGCACATAGAACAGAATTCAGATAGCTCTTTCGGATTCGATTATACCGAAAATAGGGCTACCGCCAATTTTGCTGTGCGATTTTAATTTGCCTACTCAATATGTACGACGGATTTTATAACCTTAACCAAAAGCCTTTTCAATTAAGCGCGGATCCGGACTTCTTTTTTCAAAGTACAGTTCATAAGCGGGCTTTGGCATACATGCACTACGGGCTAACTCAGGGAGAGGGTTTTGTTCTAGTGATTGGATCGCCTGGTACTGGCAAGACAATGCTGGTTAAGAGTTTGATTAAGAATCTGAACAAGGACAAATTGCTCATTGGGGTAATGATGACCTCTCAGGTTGGGCCTGAAGATACCTTGCGGATGGCCGCATCCACGTTTGGATTTAAATTTACGTTAAGTGATAAAGCTAGTTTATTGACTGGTTTTGAACGTTTTATCGTCGAAAAGGCGCGTGAAGGTCGACGTCTTTTGTTGATCGTTGATGAGGCGCAGAATTTGCCTAAGCAGTCCCTTGAAGAGCTTAGGATGTTGACAAATTTAGATGTGAATGGTCACCCTGTTTTTCAGGTGTTTTTGATAGGCCAAACTGAGTTGAAGCGCACCATATATTCGGCCGATATGGAGCAACTTAAGCAGCGCATTGTTTCTACGTTTCAACTTGATCCCTTAGATGTCGAGGAAACTAGAGAATATATTTTGTTTAGATTACAAACCGCTGGTTGGCAAGGCAAGCCAGAGTTCGGTGTCGGTGTTTTCGAGGCTATCCACCAATTCACCGGAGGTATTCCGCGTCGGATTAACACTTTGTGTGATCGATTGATGCTTTTCGGTTATTTGGAAGAACTCGGTCTTATTGATGAGCAGTCGGTTAACCGGGTTATCATTGAGGTTAAGGAAGAAATGTTATTGGAAGGTGGAGATGAATCGCGTCCAGAGGATTTGCCGTTACACTCGACCCATTCTCGTAACAGTGAAGATATGGATTTGGAAACGCGAATAGGGCGGTTGGAAGATTTGGTTACTAATCTTCGCAGCACCATCAATAAGGAAAGAGCGCTACTTAGGAAGGCGATTTTGCTACAACTGGACATGGATCCGGTCTACGACGACACCTCTAGTTCGGAATAGTTCATGAAATCGAATGTGCTTGTTTGCGTCGTCGGCGCGCGCCCAAACTTTATGAAGATGGCGCCAATTATTAAAGCTTTGAAAGCGGTAGGTCAGCCGATAGTTCCCTATTTGGTGCACACCGGGCAGCACTACGATCAAGCGATGAAAGACACGTTTTTCCAACAATTAGGGATCCCCGAGCCTGATCGAGATCTAGGGGTTGGATCTGGCAGTCATGCTGTTCAAACCGCTAACACGATGCTGCGATTCGAGCCGGTGTTGGATGAGGTGTCGCCTTTCGCGGTATTGGTGGTCGGTGACGTCAACTCGACAATCGCATGTGGGCTGGTTGCGGTTAAGAAAAGCATCCCTTTGATACATGTTGAGGCTGGGCTGAGGAGTTTCGATCGGGATATGCCGGAAGAAATCAACCGAATTTTAACCGATCAAATTTCAGATCTGCTGTTTACGACCGAGCGCGGCGCTCTCCATAACTTGGAGCGAGAAGGTATCGATGAAGGGCGGGTGTGCTTTGTTGGCAACGTGATGATCGATACGCTGTTAGCGAATTGTCAGCAAGCTGTGACGCCCGATCTGACGCTAGCGACCTATGGGAGTTCTCTAGCGATAAAGGAAGAAGGCTACGCGTTGCTTACCTTGCACCGTCCGTCCAATGTCGACGATCCCGATACACTGGTGCGTTTGATCAAAACCGTCGGTGAAATTAGTAAGAGGCTTCCCGTAATTTTCCCTGTGCATCCTAGGACACAGCAAAAAATTGCCCACGCTGGTTTGCTCAACGAATTCTCAACTGAACGTGTTTCTCTGTTGCCGCCAGTTAGCTATTTGGAAATGCTGGGACTGATGCGGGCAGCGCGAGTGGTTCTGACAGATTCGGGGGGGCTACAGGAGGAAACTACCGCCCTGGGGGTTCCGTGCGTCACGTTGCGAGAAAATACAGAGAGGCCGATAACGGTTACCGACGGTACGAATACGATTGTCGGTACCGATGCGGAAAAAATTAAGGCCTGCGTCCACGAGATATTAGACAGCGGCGGTAAAAGGGGGCGGATTCCGGAGTATTGGGACGGTAACGCGGCGACACGGATTGTCGAGCGTTTGTTGCAGCGTTATTTCTAAGTGGGTATATGAAGCCTCAACGCATCGTTAACGCCATGACGGTGGATGTGGAAGATTACTTCCAAGTGTCCGCGTTTGAACCCTATATTTCTAGTTCCGATTGGGATGATCTGCCGCATCGGGTCGAAGCCAATACCCAACGGATTCTGGATTTATTCGATGCGTATAAAGTAAAAGCTACCTTTTTTACATTGGGATGGGTCGCGGAACGCTATCCCAATTTAATACGCCGCGTTGTGCAGGATGGTCACGAACTGGCTTGTCACGGCTATCGACACATTCGGGTCACCCAGCAGTCTCCGGAGCAATTTCGGGAAGACATTCGGGTTAGCAAGCAAATTCTGGAAGACTTAGCCGGACAAGTGGTCATCGGTTATCGGGCGGCGAGTTATTCGATAGGCGCAAATAATCTTTGGGCCTTGGAAATATTACAGGATGAGGGTTTTATTTACAGTTCCAGTATCTATCCCGTCAGGCACGATTTGTACGGAATGCCCGGCGCGCCGCGATTTGCCTATCGGCCCGACAATGCGCCAGACTTGTTGGAAATTCCGATAACCACGTTGCGCATATTCGACCGTAATTGGCCCTGCGGCGGCGGCGGCTTTTTCCGCTTGTATCCCTATGCCGTGTCGAAATGGGCCTATCAGCGTCTCAATGATACCGAAATGCAGTCGGGAATTTTTTATTTCCATCCTTGGGAGATCGATCCAGAGCAGCCTCGGCAGGCCAATTTGCCAGCGAAGGCTCGGTTTCGCCACTATTTGAATCTAGATAAGGTCGCTGGCCGCTTGGAAAGGCTGTTGAGCGACTTTGAATGGAATACCATGCAAAAGGTATTCTTATCGGAATCCGTGAAACCCACAACACCGCCATGATCAAATTACTTGAACCATCGCAAGCCCAGCGTTGGGATGCTTATGTGATGGCTGCGGCCGACTCGACCTTTTTCCACTTGTCTGCGTGGCAACGCGTTATTGCCGCTGCCTTCGGTCACGATACTTATTACTATTATGCCGAGCAGGACGGCGAAATTACCGGCATTCTACCGCTGACGCACATCAACAGTTTACTGTTTGGAAACACGCTGGTTTCGAATGCCTTTTGCGTATACGGCGGCATTGTCGCCAGTAACGACGAGGCTTTCCGTGCGTTACAGGCGCAAGGCAAACAATTGGCCAGAACTTTGAACGTTGATTGCCTTGAAATGAGAAATCGTGTTCAAACGCATCGCGATTGGCCGCATAAAGCGTTGTACGTAACATTTCGCAAAACGCTCGATTCCGACCACGAAAAAAACCTGAACGCGATTCCCAGAAAACAGCGAGCGATGGTGAGAGCGGGCATCAAAGCGGGTTTAGTCGGTGTAGTAGATAATGATGTGGATCGATTGTTTCAAGCGTATTCCGAAAGCGTCAGAAACTTGGGGACTCCCGTGTTTCCGAGGCATTATTTTAAAGTACTAAAAGAGGCTTTCGGTAACGATTGCGAGATATTATCGATCGAGCACGAAGGTCGTTTAGTGGCTAGCGTGATGAATTTTTATTTCAAGGATGAAGTTTTGCCTTATTACGGCGGCGGCACCGAGGCTGCTCGAGACTTAAAAGCTAACGATTTCATGTATTGGGAGGTCATGCAGCGGGCGGTGGATAGAGGCTGTCGCGTGTTCGATTACGGGCGCAGCAAGATCGATACCGGCTCTTATCGCTTCAAGAAGCACTGGGGCTTTGAGCCCGAGCCGCTGTACTACGAAATCGATTTGGTGAAGGCGAAGCAGATTCCGGACATTAATCCGTTGAATCCCAAGTATCGATTATTTATTGCAGCCTGGAAGAAGCTGCCGCTGCCAGTCAGTCAGGTTGTGGGACCATGGCTGGCCAAGGATTTGGGATAATTCGTGCCTAAACTGCTATACCTGATTCATCGGATTCCGTTTCCCCCCAACAAGGGTGACAAAATTCGCTCGTTTCATTTTCTGCGAGCGCTAGCCAAACGGTACGAGATATTCCTCGGCACTTTTGTGGATGATCCTGAAGACCGCCAATATATTGAAGCGCTCAAGCCTTATTGCAGGGATGTATGTTGTGTGGAATTGTCGCCCGGCCTCAATAAGCTTAAAAGTGCGCGCGGCCTATTCAGCGGCGAGGCCTTGAGTCTGCCGTATTATCGAGATAAGGCATTGCGTCGTTGGGTTGATCAGGTCATAAGTACCGAGGGTATAGACCGCGCGCTGATTTTCTCGTCGCCTATGGCTCAGTACGTCGAGCGTTACCCCGAGTTAAGGGTCGTCGCGGATTTCGTCGATGTCGACTCCGACAAGTGGAGTCAATATGCTCGCAGTAAAAGCTGGCCGGCGGCTTGGATCTATCGGCGCGAAGCTCGGACTTTGTTACGTTATGAGACACAAATTGCCAGTCGGGCGGCGAAGACGATATTTGTTTCGGAACAGGAAGCCGCGTTGTTTAAGACCCTGGCGCCGATCGCGAAAGACAAGATCGATTTCGTAAATAACGGTGTCGATACTGATCGTTTTGATCCGAAAGTGGCTGGTGATTCGCCGTTTCCGAGCGGACAATCCCCCATCGTATTTACAGGTGCCATGGATTATTGGGCAAACGTCGATGCGGTCAAGTGGTTTGCCGAGAGTGTGTTCCCGGAGATCAAGCGACAATGCCCGCATGCTAAGTTTTACATAGTCGGTTCCAAGCCTGCCAAGGAAGTGCTGCAGTTATCGGAAAACGACTCGGCAGTGATCGTTACCGGCAAAGTCGACGACGTGCGACCATATATTGTTCACGCCCGTTTGATCGTGGCACCGTTACGTATTGCTCGAGGCATACAGAACAAGGTTTTGGAAGCCATGGCGATGGCTAAGCCCGTGGTCGCAACGTCGGCGGCGATGGAAGGGATATCTGCTGGTCAAGAGTTGCAGGTCGCCGTCGCCGATGAACCAAATGAGTTTGCCGAAAGGGTTGTGTCTTACCTGCAACAACCTACTGTTTACGCCGAAGACAACCGTCGGTTTGTCGAACGTGCGTTTGGCTGGTCCGCGAATGCCGATAAGCTTTTGACTTTGCTCGCAGGTTAAGGTTGACGATGGACGAAGCGGTGCCTTTGGTTGTGCATATCATTTACCGTCTCGGCATCGGCGGTTTGGAAAATGGCTTAGTTAATATCATTAACAAAATGCCGAAAGAACGTTATCGGCATGCCATCATTTGTTTGGCCGATGCGACAGATTTTACCCAGCGTATCGACCGGTCCGATGTCGTCGTCCACCAGTTACATAAGAAACCGGGGCAGGACTGGGCGTCGTTTTATAAGGTTTATAAGTTGTTTAAGGCTTGGAAGCCTGCGGTTGTGCATACCCGAAATCTAGGGGCTATCGAATATCAGGTTTGCGCCTGGTTGGCTCGAATACCCTACCGGGTTCACGGGGAACACGGCTGGGACGTGTTTGATCCTGACGGCAATAACCTAAAGTATCAGCGCTTGCGTCGAGCGTTGGGGCTAATCATTCATCGATTCATTCCATTGTCCAAACATTTGCAGGATTATTTGCAGGAAAAGGTCAAAATTCCGGCAGCTAAAATCACTCGCATTTGTAACGGTGTTGACACAAACCGGTTTTATCCTCGCGATTGCGATCGGGCGGCTCCAATGCATTGCGATATGCTTTTGTCCGGGAAAGTCGTCATAGGCACGGTGGGGCGTATGCATGGAGTAAAGGATCAATTGACACTGGTTAGGGCGTACATTCATGCTTGCCAAACGTATCCGGGCTTTGCTGGAGTGACTCGGCTTTGGTTGATAGGCGATGGGCCTTTACGAGCAGAGGGTGCTGGCCTATTGACGGATGCCGGATTGCTAGACCAAGCTTGGATGTCTGGTGATCGTGACGACATCCCCGATATTTTGCGTTGCCTGGATATTTTTGTGTTGCCATCCAAGGCCGAAGGTATATCCAATACTATACTGGAAGCGATGGCAACCGGGCTTCCAGTGTTGGCGACGATGGTTGGAGGCAATCCCGAGCTGATCTCGGACGGAGAGACAGGGATGCTGGTCGAAAAGGAAAATCCGGAGGCTATGGCAAGGGTGCTAGCGGAGTGGGTTGCCGATTCCGACAAGCGTCGCCGTTTTGGGGCGGCCGGATTGGAGCGCATCCGCCAGGAGTTTTCGATCGATAATATGGTGTCTCGCTACCAACGGGTTTATGACGAGCGATAAATAGCGCCGGAGAATAATAATATGTGTGGCATCGTGGGGATATTCGATATGCAAGGCAGCGGGGAAATTGACCGCGGATTGTTGTCGAAAATGAACGAATCCCAGTTTCATCGTGGACCGGACGAGGGCGGTCTGCATAGTGAGCCCGGCTTGGGCTTTGGGCATCGTCGTTTGTCGATCATCGACTTGTCCAGTGGTCAGCAACCGATGCACAGCGCGGATAGAAATGTCGTCCTAACCTACAATGGCGAGGTATACAACTTTCCCGAGTTGCGCGGCGAGTTGGAAGCCTTGGGCTACAGCTTCAGAACTCACTGCGATACCGAGGTAATACTCTACGCTTGGCAAGCGTGGGGAGAAGCTTGCGTGGACCGACTACGGGGTATGTTTGCGTTTGCGTTGTGGGACAGACCACAACAAACCTTGTTCCTTGCGCGTGATCGATTGGGTGTCAAGCCATTGTACTACTCACTATTGGCTAACGGACATTTCATATTCGGTTCCGAGTTGAAGGCGCTTAAGCAGCATCCGCTGCTGCCAACTCGGATTGATCCGACGGCGGTCGAGGACTATTTCGGTTTCGGTTACGTGCCAGACCCTAAAACAATTTATCGGGATGTCTATAAGCTGGAGCCGGGGTATAGTTTGGCGATTCGGCGCGGAGACGAACGGATTAAGCCTCGTCAATATTGGGATGTGACTTTCGATCCGGGTAATTTCTCTAGCATGGATGCTGCTGGTGAAGAGTTGATCGAACGGTTACGGGAGGCTGTTAAAATCCGGATGATGGCTGACGTGCCTTTGGGAGCCTTCCTGTCGGGCGGCGTTGATTCCAGCGCGGTCGTGGCTTTAATGGCCGGTTTGTCCGACGATCCGGTTAACACTTGCTCGATTTCGTTCGGCGATCCAAAATTCAACGAATCGCAATTCGCGGCTCAAGTTGCCGGTCGATATCACACTGCTCATCGGGTCGAACAAGTCGATCCCGATGATTTCAGTCTGATTGATTGCTTATCCGGTTTGTATGACGAACCCTATGCCGACAGTTCCGCATTACCCACTTATCGGGTTTGCGAGTTAGCCAAAAAACAAGTGACCGTGGTGTTGTCCGGGGATGGCGGCGACGAAAATTTAGCGGGTTATCGGCGCTATCGCTGGCATACCTACGAGGAGAGAATGCGTTCTTTATTGCCGGACGGTTTGCGGATGCCTTTGTTTTCGACCTTAGGTCGGGTCTACCCAAAACTCGACTGGGCACCGAAGGTATTTAGAGCAAAAACCACGTTGGAGTCGATAGGCCGAGATTCTATGGCGGGCTATTTTCATAGCGTGTCGGTGCTGTCTAATGGCATGCGTCAGCAATTATTTAGCGAGCAGCTAAGGGCGGAATTGCAAGGTTACGGCGCAATCGAGGTATTTCATCGATATCGGGAAAAAGCACCGAGCGATCCTCTGTCTATGGTTCAATATCTGGATCTGAAGACTTACTTAGCCGGTGACATCCTGACTAAAGTCGACAGGGCAAGCATGGCTCACGCCTTGGAAGTCAGGGTTCCGTTGTTGGACTACAAACTGGTGGAATGGATGGCGACATTGCCGCCGTCTTATAAGCTCAATGGTCGAGAAGGCAAATATTTGTTTAAAAAGTCACTGGAGTCTCATCTTCCGAACGATATTCTGTATCGACCTAAAATGGGGTTTGCCGTGCCTTTGAGCGGTTGGTTCCGAGGGCCTTTGAAAGAACGCGTACGGGAGGCCTTGTTGGGTAATACGCTTGGTCAAACGGGTTGGTTTAATCGCACTTACTTGGAGCATATGGTGACCCAACACCAGGCAGGTTTGCGAGATTACAGCGCTGCGATTTGGTCGCTGTTAATGTTCGAGGCGTTTCTTAGAAATGCCGGGTTTTGACGCTGGTTAACTTGTACGAGCGGGCAATAGACATTAATTAATTGATTTGCTAGAGTGTGAACCAATTCAAGTTTTTCTAAGTGGCGGTGTAATATGCGATTCGAAGAAGATGATAGCCTGATCGAGAACGGTCAACTGCAAGAGGGCAAGCAAGTAATTGATAAATCTAGAAGAAAGTTTGCTAAAGCTGGCGTTGCGGTTCCTGTCATCCTAACTTTGGCTAATCGTCCTGCATGGGGAGGGGGTACTGGTGGCGTTGACGAATGTACCATTTCTGGGTTTCATTCAATAGGTCCGAATAGAACTGCGTACTCCGGTAATATTGTGACTAATCCGGGGCCGCGTCCCCCGAAGCATTATTGCGACAACCCGAGTCAGTGGCCTTTAAGCAAATGTAAGCCTCACTCGAGTAAACACGAGACGGGTGGAACTTTGGAAGGGGGATCTGGGTGTCGACGAGATAGAACGGCGCCAAACTCTTGGACCTCAAACCGGAACGACACTCAAAAGGGGCAATGGAACTTAAATGCGGTGTGGACTAAAAGCACTCAAGCGCCGAAAACGAAGAGTGAATTGCGATCCAACGGCCAGAATGACTATGCGACTCTTAAGCGTAACGAGGCCACCTACGGATATTATATCTTCAGTGATACTGCGTTAGGGCCTACCACCAATGCCAACAAAACGTTAAACGATTGTATAAAAGAGCTGGATCAAGGGACTGATATAGGGTTGGATAACTGTATGGCTTGGTTGTTTGTTAACGCTTGTGATGGCAAACATGTGGTTGGAAGCTCGCTGTCGGATGTCCAAGCTTGTTTTCAGGCGGTAAAGACCGGAGGTAAGTATAAAGTTGGTGCAGTAGATTGTTCAGCCCAGGATATTATTGACTTTTGCCATCACTTGATCTCTGACGGTTGCACGGCGTAAGAGAACAGTCTTCTGGTTTTATGCTCTGGCGAGTAGTTGGAGAAGTCTATTGCGTGGATTGGGGTGATGGGGTCGTGATTTATCATCGCAACTCCGGTACTACGTTTTTGTTTGAGGCGATGCCGTTAGAGCTGATTCAGCGATGTTTTCAGCCTACGCCATTTGATCAAACGATGCTTGAAGACATCATCGGAAATTTCGACTTATCGGATAAATCGCGCGACAAAGCTGGGTATTTAGAAAGTCTGATACAGGTTTTGTTGCGAAAAGAATTAATTGAGCCGGTAAATTGAGATTACAGCATTTGCCGTTCCAGGAGGTTAATAGCCGACTGCGAAATAGCGGTTTGAATTTGCAACTTGGTCAGTTTTGCTTTGCTATCACGACTAAATTGGCTTCAGTGGCGCAAAGTCTTTCGATTTTGTATGCCGATTTTGAAGTTTTTGATAGTAGTGTGTTCGTTGATTTCCCCGTATCGGTTGCTTCTGGACATAATTGGTTCAGCTCGATAAGTAAAAGCGCTGAATTTCGTTTTGATGGCTACGCGCCCTTCAATCCTTTACCGCTACAACATGCCCCGGCTTTGATCGAATGGGGGATGAATTGGTGTGTATCTAGTCAAATTAATACTTTTTTGATAATCCATGCTGCTGTCATAGAGAAAAATGGCTGGGCGGCTGTGTTACCGGCGCCGCCGGGATCCGGAAAAAGTACTTTGACCGCCACGTTGATTCAAGAAGGTTGGCGATTACTATCGGACGAATTGACTCTGGTTGATCCAGTGACGTTCCGAGTACACCCCTTTCCCCGTCCCGTCAGCTTGAAGAATCAATCCATTGACATCGTCGCCAAGCGCTATCCTGGCCTTGTGTTCGGGCCATTGTCAACGGATACATCGAAGGGCACTGTTTGCCATCTTAAGCCACCCGAAACCAGCGTCAGTCGGCAGAGCGAGTCTTGTCCGATTGCGTGGATCATATTTCCAAAATATGAAGCTGGCTCCGCGACCGAGTTTGCGCCAAAGGCAAAATCGTTAACGTTTATTGATGTAGCGGATAACGCGTTTAATTTTAGTCGGTTAGGCTACGCGGGATTTTACGCCTTGCGTAATGTATTGGACCGGGCAAGCTGTTACCAGTTGCGTTACAGCTGCCTAGACGATGCCGTTCAAATTTTCGACCAACTTAAGAGCGCCGAATGAGTTTTGAATGGCCCTTGTTGGTCAAGGTGATCAACGATCAGGTGTCTCATGCCGAGTTGTCCTTACCCGAATGGGGATTATTAGTCAGGCAGGCACGTGCATCGATGCTACTGGCGAAGCTGGTTCACTGGGTGGAGAGCCGTGGCGGACTGGATGAAATTCCGGAAGCCGCGCGTCGGCATTTAATCTCCGCAAAATGTTTTTCCGAAAAACAAAGCAACGACCTATTTTGGGAAATTCGCCAGTTGCAAAAAGTGGCTCGACAGTTAGAGTTTCCTTTTGTCTTGTTGAAGGGCGCGGCGTATGCAGTGACTGAACACCCCGCCGCGAGAGGTAGGGTCTTTTCAGATATTGATTTACTGGTTCCCCGCGAAAAAATAGGCTCCGCCGAGAAGCGTTTGATGATTCATGGTTGGATGGGCGGGCAAAACGGCGTTTACAACGAACGTTATTACCGGCGCTGGATGCATGAAATTCCACCAATCAGACACCTGTCCAGGGGCAGCGTCATCGATCTACACCACAACATCCTGCCGATAACGTGTAAGGATTGTCCCGATGCCGGATTACTGCTAGCCGATGCGCGCGCATTGGATAAATTCGATGGACTAGCGGTATTATCTCCTGTCGATCAAGTGATACACAGCGCGGTTCATTTGTTTTACGACGGTGAATTGGAGCACGGCTTGCGGGACTTGGTCGATTTAGATGCGCTGATTCGCGGTTTGGGCGAACAGCAGGTCAGATTGATTTCACGTTCATCCGAATTGGGTCTGGCAAGGCCAGTCCTTTACGCATTGCGTTACTCGACTACAATACTCGGTACACCGCTGTCGGACGAATTGGCCCGGCAACTTCAACAAGTGACGCCCGCCAAGGCAATTCTCGCGGTGATGGATTTTTTGTTCATTCGCGCGCTGATGCCGGTCCATCCAAGTTGCACCGACCGCTGGACAGGTTTGGCCCGTAACGTATTATTTTTGCGGGCGCATTGGTTAAAAATGCCGTGGTATTTGCTATTGCCCCATCTGACTATCAAGGCCTGGATGCGTCTGACCGGCAAAGAGAAGCACTAATTCCGGGTGCTCACTTCATGGCGAGCCGACTTGACAGTCTTAAACAAGAACCTTCTCGACATGAAAATCTTACATATTCTGGATCACTCGATTCCATTGCACAGCGGCTACACCTTTCGTACCCGAGCGATACTCGAACAGCAACGTAAGCTGGGTTGGCACACTTTTCATGTGACTTCCGCCAAGCATCAGGCTCCCGGTAGCGATTTCGAAACGGTGGATGGCTTGGATTTTTATCGTTCGTCCCAACCGCGCGGTTTACAGGCAAAATTACCCGTTATGAACCAATGGGCGATTGTTCAGACTCTGGCGCGAAGGTTGGACCAGATCATTCCGGAAATTCGCCCGGATATCCTCCATGCTCATTCTCCGGCATTAAACGGGATGGCGGCTTTGAGAATGGCCAAAAAATACCGATTGCCGTTGGTTTACGAATGCCGGGCATTTTGGGAAGACGCCGCCGTCGACCACGGTACGACCGCGGAAGGTAGTTTGCGTTACCGTATTACCAAAGCCCTGGAAACGTATGTGTTTAAGAATGCCGATGCCGTGACGACGATTTGCGAAGGGCTCCGCAACGACATTATAGGACGGGGTATTCCAGCCGAAAAAATCACCGTGATTCCCAACGCGGTCGATATCGAAAAATTCAGTTTCGGTGATGTTGCCGAACCCGAGCTTCTCGATCAACTAGGCCTGACAGGAAAAATCGTACTCGGTTTCATCGGTTCTTTTTATGCGTACGAAGGTTTACTGTTGTTGCTGGATGCTTTGCCCGAGATCGTCCGGCAGCGGCCGGATGTCCGGCTGTTGTTAGTTGGCGGCGGTCCGCAACAAGCACAAATCCAACAGAAAATTCAAGCCTTAGGGCTGGCGGACTGGGTCGTGATGCCTGGACGGGTTCCGCATGATCAGGTGCAACGGTACTACAATTTGGTCGATATTTTTGTCTACCCGAGATTATCGATGCGGCTGACCGATTTGGTGACGCCTCTGAAGCCGCTCGAAGCCATGGCGCAAGGTCGCTTGCTGGTGGCCTCCGACGTTGGCGGTCACCACGAATTGATTGAGGATCGGCGCACCGGCTATTTGTTCAGAGCCGGCGACCAAGCGGCCTTGGCGTCGACCGTTTTGAATGCCTTGGCCGATAAATCGCATTGGGACGACATCCGTCGAGCTGGACGGCACTATGTCGAACAAATCCGTAACTGGCAAAACAGCGTGGCACGTTATCAAGCGGTGTATGCCGGATTGGTGCGGGACGGGCATGACGCGGACTGATCCCAGGCTGGTGGTTTTCAGCAGTCTTTACCCCAGTCAGGTTCGCCCGAATGCCGGTGTATTCGTCCGGGAGCGCATGCGCAGGGTCGCGACGCACTGTGCGTTGGCGGTGGTCTCGCCGGTACCATGGTTCCCGTTTCAAGGGGTGATCCGCAAATTCAAGCCCAGTTACCGGCCACAGCCCGCCACTTACGAATGTCAGGACGGTATCGACGTTTATTTCCCGAGGTTTCTGTCCTTGCCAGGATTAGGCCGCCGGTGGGACGGATTGATGATGGCGTTGGGCAGTTATCGGACTTTATACCGATTGTCTCGCAACTTCGGATTTAATCTGATTGACGCGCATTTTGCCTATCCGGACGGCTACGCGGCAGGATGGTTGGGGCGCTGTTTCCACGTGCCGGTTACAATCACGTTACGCGGCACCGAAGTACCGTTGTCCAAAATCGCCAGTCGGCGGGCGCGCCTGTTGGCGGCGCTTCGTAGGGCCGCTCGAGTGTTCTCTGTGTCGGAATCGCTTAAACGACATGTCGTTAGCATCGGTGCCGAAGCCGATAAAATTTTGGTGGTGGGGAATGGCGTCGATACGAATGTCTTCTATCCGCTGGATAAAGTCTCGACTCGTCAGAATTTGCAACTCAACGTCGATGCGCCGGTGCTGATTTCAGTGGGTGGCTTGGTCGATCGCAAAGGGTTTCACCGAGTCATCGAGATATTGCCGGCGCTGCTGGCAAAACATCCCGGTTTACGCTACTTGATTGTCGGTGGCGGCAGTCCGGAGGGTGATATTCGCCAGCGTCTGGAGAAGCAAGTCGCCGAACTCGGCCTCGCTGAACAGGTGCGTTTCCTGGGTGCGATGCCCGCCGCGGCCTTGAAAGAGGTTCTGTCCGCCGCCGACGTTTTTGTATTGGCGACGGCTAACGAAGGCTGGGCCAATGTGTTCTTGGAAGCGATGGCTTGCGGTTTGCCGATTGTAACCACCGATGTTGGCGGCAATCGCGAGGTGGTTTGCGACGATAGTTTGGGGCAGGTGGTGCCGTTCGGCGATCGCGATGCCTTGCTTGCGGCGCTCGATGCCGCGCTGGGGCGCGACTGGGATCGCCATGCGATTATCGCCTATGCCGCTCAGAATGCCTGGGATCAACGCGTCGCTGTCTTGGTGGCGGAATTCAACCAACTGGTAAATCGATCATGAGCCTTTACACCTCGCTGTGCTCCTCCGTGCTGTTTCCTCTACACGAAGCGTTAAAAAAACACAGTACCGTCAGAGTGCGCAAGGCGATGGAGCGTAGCCAGTGGTTGGGCGTGGACGAAATTCGCCAGGCTCAGGTCAAGGACTTGACACGGTTTCTAACCGATATTGGTCATCATGTGCCTTACTATCGGACATTGTTTGCGGCATTAGACTTCAATCCGGAGCAGGTCGCCAGTTTAACCGATTTGGCGCGCCTCCCCTTGCTGGACAAACCGACGATACGCGCCAATTTGGATAAAATGCGGGCGGATGATGCCGAGGGTTTGGCCCGCTTTAATACCGGCGGATCAAGCGGAGAGCCGTTGATTTTTTACATCGGCAGTCGCCGCGTCAGTCACGACGTGGCCGCCAAATGGCGCGCCACCCGTTGGTGGGGTGTCGACATTGGCGATCCGGAAGCGGTGATATGGGGGTCGCCGATCGAGCTGGGCGCACAGGATAAAATTCGGCTGATTCGCGACAAGCTGTTGCGGACCCATTTAATACCGGCTTTCGAGATGTCTCAAGAAAAGTTGGACGGCTTCGTGGCCAGGATACGGCAAATCCGGCCGAAAATGCTGTTCGGCTATCCGTCGGCGTTAGCGCATATTGCCAGTCACGCCGAAAAGCGCGGCGTGGCAATGACCGATTTGGGTATCAAGGTGGCCTTCGTCACGTCCGAGCGCTTATACGATTATCAGCGTGACAAGATCCAAGCGGTCTTCGGCTGTCCGGTTGCCAACGGCTATGGGGGCCGCGATGCCGGTTTCATCGCCCATCAATGTCCGGAAGGCGCGATGCACATCACGGCGGAAGACATCATCGTCGAAATTGTCGATAAACAAGGCAAGCCGCTGCCCAATGGCGAGTTGGGCGAGATTGTCGTCACCCATCTGGCGACGCGCGATTTTCCGTTTATCCGCTACCGCACCGGCGACATGGGAATCTTGTCCGACAAATCTTGCGCTTGCGGAAGAGGACTGCCGTTGCTCGAAGAGATACAAGGTCGCACCACTGACTTCGTTGTGGCGCGGGACGGCACCGTGCTGCACGGCCTGGCCTTGATTTATGTGTTGCGCGATTTAGAAGGTGTCGACGCTTTCAAGATCACGCAAGACAGTCTGGATATGACCAGCGTGCAAATCGTCAAGACCGACGCTTACCGAGCCGAATCCGAACAACGCATCGTCGCCGAATTTAAAAAGCGATTGGGCGAGACGGTCAACGTTGCGATCGAATATACCGATTACATACCCAAGGAGCGTTCCGGCAAATTCCGGTACGTTATCAGCCACGTCAAGCCTTAATCGAGCAACATGACAAAATTCGCGGGATGGGTGGGCAGCGGACCCTGGAACGAAAGCGCTGTCGCGAGTCTGACCGAGGTGGTCGGTCCGGCCGGGTCGGCCTTCGATTTTCAATACGACGGTCATTTCGGACTGGCCATTCAAGCGCCGGCGCTGCTCCGAGACGATGGCATTCTGTTGTTTGCTTTGAAGACGGCTGCTTCTCCGGAGCATTTGCGGGAAGTCTTGGCGCGGTATCGGCGGCACGGTGCCGCGTTATTCGATGGCGGTAGCTCATGCGATGGCGTGGTTTTGATCGATAGCGTCCGCCGTTTGCTGTTGGCTGCTACGGACCCGATCGGCTTGAGTCACATTTATTACGCGGTTACCGATTCCGTGATCGTGTTTGGTTCCAGTGCCGATTTCGTGGTTCGCCATCCGGCGGTCGAAAGCGAAATTTCGGCGCAGGCTATTTACGATTACGTCTATTACCACCATTGCCCTAGCCCGAACACCATCTACACCAAAGTCAAGAAGTTGGAAGGCGGTCAGCAATTGAGTTTCGAAGACGGCAAACTGGAACTGCGCCGTTATTGGTTGCCGTCGTTTAACGAATCCGCGCTCGATTTAAGGCAGGTCGGCGAGGATTTGAAAGCCGGCTTGATCGAAACCGTGCGAGGCATGGTCGGCAGCGGAGACGAAACCGGCGCATTTTTAAGCGGTGGCTTGGATAGTTCCAGCGTGGCCGGTGCGCTGGCTAGCGTGTTTCCCGGGAAGGCCAAGACCTTTTCGATGGGTTTTCCGGTCGAAGGTTACAACGAAATCGAATACGCCAACATTGCGGTCAAACATTTCAATACGCGCCAACACGAGTATTACGTAACGCCGGAAGACACGGTCAATGCCGTCCCGATGATTGCCGCGTATTACGATGAGCCGTTCGGCAACTCTTCGGCCTTGGCGGCCTACTATTGCGCGAAATTGGCTAAGGACAACGGCGTCGGGCGCTTGCTGGCCGGGGACGGCGGCGATGAGATCTTCGCCGGCAACGAGCGCTACGCCAAGCAGATGTTGTTCGAGCATTACCATCGGCTGCCCCGAGCGGTTGGCGCCGGCTTGGAAGGGGTGTTGAACGCCTTGCCGGCCGGCTTGGCGAATACTAAATTGCCGTTCAAGGCCAAACGCTATATCGAGCAAGCCAAGGCCGCGATGCCGGATCGATTGCAGGATTACAACTTTTTGCACCGTCACGCCGCTGCCGACATTTTTGTCGGCGATTTTCTGGCGCAAATCGATACCGGCGAACCGCTGCAACTGCTACGAGACAATTACCGGCGCCCGGATCAGGCCAGCACCTTGAACCGAATGCTGTATATGGACTGGAAAGCCACGTTGCACGACAACGATTTGGTCAAGGTCAACCGGATGTGCGAACTGGCCGGCGTTGAAGTCTGCTATCCGCTGTTGGATAGCCGTATCGTCGAGTTGTCCTGCCAAATACCGTCCGCCGCCAAATTGCACGGTCAAAAATTACGTTGGTTTTATAAGCAGGCGATGGCGGATTTTCTGCCGGACGCGATCATCAACAAACCCAAGCACGGCTTCGGGCTGCCGTTCGGTATTTGGCTCAAGGACCATCAACCCTTGAAAGATTTGGCCTACGACGCGATCAACGCGTTGAAAAAGCGCGGTTATTTCAAGCCGGAATTCCTCGATCACGCGATTGCGATGCATCAAAGCATACACGCGGCCTACTACGGCGAACTGATCTGGATTTTGATGATGTTGGAACTGTGGTTTGCCGGTAAACAAAAGGCGTGATGCACGCGGCAAGACGAGTGACAAAAAACGTCAGTTTTCGACTTGGAGCGATGGTGCAAGGCTTGCCGGGTTTCCGCGGGTTGCTGTTTGATTTAGTGGTCTAGGGCTGGGTTTTAGGTAAGTTGTTGATCTTGTTTTTAAAAAAGCACTCGATATTTCGCAATCGTAAAAGTCCGTTCTGGCATAAGTCTTGTATTGGTTAGTGCGTTCGTTATTCAATCAGACAGAGAGATACCGCTATGAACATTCAAATGCGAAAAACACAACAAGGTTTCACCTTGATCGAACTGATGATCGTCGTCGCGATTATCGGTATTTTGGCCGCTATCGCGATTCCGGCTTATCAAGACTATACGGTCAGATCCAAAGTGTCCGAAGGCCCAAGTTTGGCATCGCCGGCGTTGACCGCGGGCGGCGTGGCGTGTAGCGACGGTACCTTGGGCGTGGGTTCCACGACCAATTTAAGTTTTGGTTTATCCACGTCGAGTGAAATCAACGGCAAATATGTTCGCTCGGTGAACATTACGTCCGCCGCTAGTAATTCCGCGACAGTGACGATAGTCTACACAACGATTGGTACTGCCGTTACAGGCGGTGATAAGTTGTTGTATAGAGGGGAATGCTCTCCAGGTTCCGGCATGCAGTGGCGCATAGATACTAACACAACTAACTCGACGCTGAATTCTAAATATCATCCTAAAACCTAACCGTTAGGAGTTGAGTGATGAAAAGGGGCTGAAAAGCCCCTTTTCTTTTTGTAGCTTCCCGGTATTTCGAAAATATGAATTACGTTAAAACGACCGTACTGCAATCGGCCAACAAGGTATTGCCGGTTTTTGTTCTGATTGCCGTTATTTTCGCCGTTTATTTCAACGGTCTTTCCGGGCCGTTTTTAGCCGACGATTACCCCAATATTGTTGACAATAACGGGGCGTTACTAAAGCAGTTAAAGCTTGATGATTTGCAAGGTGCATTCAGTAGTGGACCGAGTGGTGCGAGGCGGCCGCTAGCGCATCTAAGCTTTGCTCTTAATTATTACTTTGCCGGTCAGAAATTTGATAAGGTGGCTTTTAAATTAACTAATGTCGCAATTCATGTGCTAAATTCGATATTAGTGTTTTTTATATCCAAGTTATTGATTCGCGCGGCTGAGCCGAATCTGCCGCCGGCTAAGTTAGCGTTTGTTGTTGCGTTAATTTGGGCCGTGCATCCGCTGCAAGTCAGTACCGTGTTATACGTTGTGCAGCGCATGACTAGTCTGGCCTGCTTGTTTACATTGGGTGGTTTGCTGGTTTTTTTACATGGCCGCCTTGGGATTGGCAAGTCCAACGGTTTGTTTTGGATGATACTCGGCAGTTTGGGAGGCAGTGGCATCGGTTTTTTTGCCAAGGAAAATGCGTTATTGTTGCCATTGTTGATTCTCGTCGTCGAAGTTTCCCTATTGCCTCGGCCAATCGAAAAGGTTGATGTCAATAAGTTAAAGGGCTTTTATGGCTGCCTTGTTGTGCTGCCTGCGATAATTGGATGTATTTATTTAGTATGGCATCCAGAAATTGTTCTAAGAGACTATCAGGTTCGCGAGTTTACATTGTTCGAGCGGATAATGACCGAGTTCAGAGTGTTGATTTATTATCTGAGTTTGCTGTTTTATCCGGATAATACTCAATTGGCGCTGTTTCACGACGACTTTTCGATTAGTAAGGGTTTTTTACAGCCGATAACGACCTTATATTCTTGCGTCCTAATTGTTTTTCTGGTTGGTCTGGCGATTTTAAATGTCCATGCAAGGAAAATGCCCTTTCTTAGTGTCGCGGTACTGTGGTTTTTTGCCGGTCATAGTATGGAGTCCACGATTTATCCGCTGGAACTGGTTTTCGAACATCGCAATTATTTGCCAAGCATCGGTGTCGTATTTGGGGTGGTGGTTTTGATTTATCAGGCATTCGCCGGTGTAATCGCCGCTAGTTTGCTTAACGCACTATACGCAGGTATCGTCGTCAGTTTAGGGCTCGCAACCTATACCAGAGCCACGATTTGGGGGCGGCTGGACAGTTTTGCCTATTTCGAAGTGAGAAATCACCCGGATTCGCCCAGAACCAATAGTATTTACGCCAATGCGCTCGAGTTAAAGAGCGGCCCCAATCTTGAAACCTATCGTCATTACTTAGTTGCATCCAGACTAAATACCTATGAAGTCGCCTCGTTAATGGAGGTGTATATGGAACTAAATCGTCTATCACATTTTCACGACCCCGCTCAGGATAAAGCGGATAGCGGTTTGCCTAAAACCTACGATGACGAGTTAATACTCGATAGCCGATATATGGGAGCTTTGAAGGCTTTATTGCATCGCGAGATTATCCGCAGAATAAATGCGAGAACCTATCCGCTACGGACCGTGGCAAGTCTGCGTAATGCCGCGAATTGTTTGATCGATCGACATTACGAGTGTCTAGAAATCGCCGCCGACTTGAACGAATGGATTGATGCGGCATTGGCACAGCCCGATTTTTTCGATGTGGCGATGATATATGTCATTAAAGCAAAAGTCGTATTTAACCAAGGAAATATCGATCGGGCATTCGAATACATGGACAAAGCCATCGAGCTGTCGCCACGGCGCATGTATTTCTATGCGGAAAAGGCGCATTTGCTGATTACCTTGAGCAAGTTCGACCAAGCTGAGCAAGTGCTGCTCAGTGCTGAACAATTAAACGTGGCCAATGGGTTCGACAAGCAAGAGTTTGCTGGGCTTCGCAAAATTATTTCAACCGAGCTTTCCAACGCAACGCCCTGACTCGATTTGCTTACGAAAGCTGTTTGGTAAAATAGCGCATACCAGTGTAGGAGCTCCATCTGTAACGGCTAATGCCGCTCTTACACTGGTTTTTTACCCTCCGGTGCGAAAAAACGCGTCGAATTCCAGTTAGGTTTTCTCTACCTGTCCTATCGTGTAACATGTCAAGGTTACGCCACGGTATGCTCCGCTAATCGCCGGCATGCGCTCGTCAATTAAGTCGTGTGAAATCTCAGTGCTATGCGCATCCTGAATATTCGTTACAAAAACATCAACTCCCTGGCCGGCGAAGGGCGGATCGATTTCGATCAAGGCCCGATCGCCGAGGCCGGCGTGTTTGCGATTACAGGCCCCAACGGTTCCGGTAAAACCAGTATCCTTGATGTCATCACGCTGGGCCTCTATGGTGAGACCTTTCGCTTCGACAAGCCGGCCGAGCATGTAATGACCAAACAGACCGACGAGAGCGTGGCCAGCGTCGAGTTTTCGTTGGGTGGAGAGAAGTTTCGTTCCGATTGGTATGCCAGGCGGGCGGAAGGCGATAAACAGTCGCGGGCCGAGACCGAGATGTCGTTGACCAAGCTTGGCGAGAGCGATGAGTTGTTGGCCGAAACGCCATCTGCCGTGCGTGGGCGGATTGCCGAACTGACCGGTATGGATTTCCATAAATTCAGCAAATCGATGGTGTTGCCGCAAGGCGATTTCGCGGCGTTTTTAAATGCGTTGGATAGCGAGCGCATGGACATACTCGAAAAAATCGCCGGTGGCGACATTTACGAACAATACCGCCAACAAGCCGAAGCCCACTATCGCCAAATTGCGGATCGCGTGCGCCAATTGCAACAGGATAGCGTCGCGATTCCCTTGCTCGAAGAGGCGGAACTCGACGCCAGTCGCGCCGACCTGCGGGATTTTCTAGATCAACACACCGAATTGTCCGGTCAGCAGGACTATTTACGACAACATCAGCTTAAATTGGAAAACGTCGCCGCATTGGAGGCCGAAGAGCGGCAACTGGCCCGGCAAACCGCCGAACTTCAAACCCAAATTCAGACTTTGCAATCCGATCTGCAAAGAATAGCCGCGATCGACGATGCCGACAGCTATCGTGAACAGTTGGCGGGATTGGATGCCAAGCAGTCTAAAATCGGCGAACTCCAAAGCGAGTTGGCGAGTTTGCGCCGGGAGGTGGCCAATCTGCGCCAGCAGTTGGGCATCGGTAGTGGCGACCTGGAGCAGCCCGCCGGCGACCGGGATTGGGCCTCGCGGAAACGGATTATCGATGACATCAAGATCAGGCTCAGCGAGCTGAAATTAGAATTGCCCAGAGAAATGGCGGCGGTGGAAACGGCCCAGCAAACCTTGGCCGACAAACGTGCCGCGCTCACCGAGCTGGAAGGGTGGTTGCAAGAGCATCGCGGCGAGGCCATTCTGCTAACCGACTTTCCGGATGTCGTGCAGTTGCGCAATCTCAGAACCGAGATCGCGGAACTAGGTGCCAAGCAGAAGACGCAGTTGGCTTGGTCGAAAAATACCTCGGCGGCCTTGAAAAAGAATCAAACGGCCTTGACCGATGCCAAGGCCGGCGTGGTTGAGTTACAGGAGCGGATCGCGGCAGCCGAGGCAAATATCGCGACGCACGGTCAGGGTAGAAGCGTCGATGAAATTCGCGAGCTGTTATCCGAGCAACAGGCGAGGGTCAACGATTTCCAAGAGTTGTATTCGTTAGCCAGCGTCAATGCGAAGGTGACCAAAAAGGGCTTGTTCGGTTGGCTGTCGACGAACAAGTCGTCGGAGTTTCCCGACGAGGGCGAACTGCGCGACAAATTGGCGGCGCTGAAACACGAATTCGGCCGAGAGGAAAACATCGGCTCGGCGCTGGAACAAGCGATCGCCAACGAGGCCTTGTTGCGCAAAATGACGCCCGATCGCGGGAAATTGGTGGACGGCAAACCTTGTTTCCTATGCGGCTCCTTGCATCATCCTTACACGTCGAAGCCGCCGGTAATGACCGACTCGAAAAAGGCGTTAGTCGATCAGCGCGGCAAAATGCAAGCCTTGAAGGCTGCCATGGCCAATATCGAAGCCCAGTTGACCGCGGCGGAAAAACGTAGTTCACAGATGTCCGCCAAGGAACGGCGCTTGCAGGAAATGCGCGCGCAATGGCGGGTTTTGGTGAATCGGCTGAATGTCGCCCGCGACGGTATGGCGATCGAAAATCTGAGCTTGCAAAAGCAGTGTTTGGATCAGGAAACCGAAGAACTCGAAAAAATTAAACTGCTGCTGAAAGATGTCGGCCAGTGGCAACGTAACATCGGGAAATGGACCGACGAAATCGGCGTGAAACAAGCGCAAATCCTCAAATTGGCGGCTGTCGTAGAGCAATTGGAAACCGCGTGGAACAACCGTCCGCCCGAAGCCATTGAAGGCGAACAGCAATTGGCCGCGTTGAAAGCTTCTGAAAAGGCCTTGTTGGACAAACTGGAGAAAGCGTTGATACCTCTGGGGGAGAAAATACCGGGCAAGGCCAAGGAAAATGCTTTGTTCGATCGCCTGAATGTCCGGCGCCAGGACTATCAAATACGCGATTTGCGCAAGCAGGGTGTGCTTGGCGATATCAACGGTTTGCAGGACGGTTTGCAATCCGGTCAGGCGCGCATTATTCGCTATCAAGCGGAAATTGCCGAACTGTCCGAAGCCTTGCAAAGTCATGAGTTGTCGGGTTTGCATTTGGCATTGTTCGAGAAACAAACGTCAATCGCCGACCTTGAAGTCCGGCTCAGTGAGTTGGAGGCGGATTACGAGGTTGACCACGACCAATTGCTGCAGCGATTGCTGGCCGGCGGTTTCAGCGATCTGGAGAGCTTGAGGTCGGTGTTGGAGCAATGGAATAGCAGAACGGAAATGGCCGAGATTCTAGCGAAAATGGAGCAGCGCTTGGCGGCATTGAACGTAGAATTGGCCGAGCTGGATTTACGCTTGCAAAAAGCCTATGCCGCGTTGCCTGGGCCCGACACAGCGGCCGATTTACTAGCCATGCAACGCGCGCTGTCTGAAAAAATCGACATTGCTGAGCACGAGATCCGTAGCTTGGAGCACAAACTGGCCAAACAACAGACTTACGCGGAGACCTTTGGCGAACTGCAAGAACAACTGCGGCGGGAACTAGCGGCTTTCGCCGAAGCGGAAGCGGAGTTGAATTTGATCAACCACGAGCAGGGCGGGATGCGGCGGCGGATTCAACAGTTGTTGGTCGAGAAACTGCTACGGCAGGCGAATCGAATCTTGGAAGGCTTGAGCGGTCGCTATTATTTACGTAACGGCTTTAGCGAGTACGGTTTGGCATTGGAAGTCGAGGATACTAAGCAGATCAACGTACGGCGTTTGCCGAAAACCTTATCGGGCGGCGAGAGTTTTGTTGTCAGCCTGGCGCTGGCCTTGGCTCTATCGGAAATTGCCAACAACGGTAGAGCGATCGATTCCTTGTTCTTGGACGAGGGGTTCGGCAATCTTGACGCCGAGGCGCTGTATCTGGCGATGACGACGCTGGAGAGCCTGAAAACCCAAGGTAAGATTGTCGGGGTGATTTCTCACGTAGATGCCGTGAAAAAGCGGATTAAGACCCAAATCGAGTTGGTCAAAAACACCAACGGTTTTAGCGAGTTGAAAATGGTGGCCTGACCGCCGGCGCGGTCGGGCCTGTTCAGGTGTTCATGGATTTGGCGTCGGTTTGAAGGCTTTGCCGTAAGTGGTGTCCGCGTTGAAATCGTCCCAAACGTAGACCGGCCTGACGATGGGTTGAGTGGGAATCGGCGCTGAGATTAAGTCAAGCACACCGACGCCCATCCTGGCGCCCATATTGATCAAGCCTTTGAAAGTGCCGCCAACGAAACCGTACACGACATTGCTCTGGTTATTCACCAGGATGATGTTTTTAGGGATTTCCAGTGACGCGGTGGCGATATTGGCCAGCCCGGAACTGAGTTTACGGCCTACCGTTTCTCCATAGCTTTCGTTTTCACCGGGTTGGGCATGCGCGGCGGCGGCGAACGCGGCGATCAAGCTGAAGGCCCAAACGGTTTGCTTTGCTTTCATAGCGTATCCTGAATCTGTTGACGAATCGGCGCCGCCCGCAAGCGGGCGACGGTACGCGAGCAAGTATAGCAGTGGGTGTGCTTACTTTTTCAAGGCCTTGGCGAAGGCATTGCTCATGGTATTCGGCACGGCCGGCTGTGGTTTGCCTTTAAGCGCCGGTTTGTTCGCGGGCCTTTGCGGCTTTTCGCCGCGCACGATGTCGGCTTCGTCGACACTCTTTTTCATGCTCAACGAAATCCGCTGCCTAGCGACATCGATTTCCAATACTCTGACTTTGACCATGTCGCCCGCTTTGACGACATCGCGCGGATCCTTGACGAAGTCGTCGGCCAAGTGAGAAATATGCACCAGACCGTCCTGGTGCACGCCGATGTCGACGAAGGCGCCAAAGGCGGCGACATTGGTGACCACACCCTCCAGTGTCATGCCGGGTTCCAGATCGGTGATTTTCTCGACACCTTCCTTGAATTGCACGCTTTTGAACTCGGGGCGCGGGTCGCGGCCGGGTTTTTCCAATTCCTGCAAAATATCGGTGACGGTCGGCAGGCCGAAGTCGGCGTTGGCGTAGTTGGCGGGATTCAGGCTACGTAGTGCCTGGCTTTGGCCAATCAGATCGCGTATCGATTTGCCGGTGTCGTCCAGGATGGCGTTGACCACCGGGTAAGCCTCGGGATGCACCGCCGAGGCGTCGAGCGGGTTGTCGCCGTTCATGATGCGTAAAAAGCCGGCGGCCTGTTCGAAGGCTTTGTCGCCGAGGCGCGGCACTTTCTTCAACTGCGCGCGGTTGGCGAAAGGGCCGTTTTGGTTGCGGAAGGCGACGATGTTTTCGCTGATACTGGCACTCAGGCCGGAGACTTGTTTCAGCAAGGCGACCGATGCGGTATTGACGTCAACACCGACCGCGTTCACGCAATCTTCGACCACGGTGTCCAGCATGCGAGCCAGTTGCACTTGGTTGACGTCGTGCTGGTATTGGCCGACGCCGATGGATTTGGGGTCGATCTTGACCAATTCGGCCAACGGGTCTTGCAAGCGGCGGGCGATGGATACCGCGCCGCGTAACGATACGTCGAGATCGGGAAATTCCTTGGCGGCCAATTCCGATGCCGAATACACCGAGGCGCCGGCTTCCGAAACGGTGATTTTCTGGAACAGCAGTTCTTTATGCCGTTTCATCAAATCGGCGACCAGCTGGTCGGTTTCACGGGATGCGGTACCGTTGCCGATACTGACCAGTTGCACGCCGAATTGAGCAATCATGCGCGCCAGCGTGGCGATGGATTGGTCCCACTGGTTTTTCGGCTGGTGGGGATAAACGGTTTCGGTGGCCAGCAGTTTGCCGGTGGCATCGACGACCGCCACCTTGACGCCGGTGCGGATACCGGGATCCAGACCCATCGTCGCTTTCGGACCTGCCGGCGCCGCCAGCAACAAGTCGCGCAAATTGCTGGCGAAAACGCGGATGGCCTCCTGCTCGGCGGCTTCGCGCAAGCGCAGTTTCAAATCCATGTCGATGCGGGTGAAGAGTTTGATCTTCCAGGCGAAACGGGCGGTATCGGCCAGCCAAGAGTCCGCGGGTTTGGCGGTGTCGGTGATCTGTAAACGCTGGCAAACGAATTGGGTGCAGAGTTGATGTTCTTCCTGGTCAAGCTCGGCCGGTTTCAGCGTTAAATTCAGCATGTCCTCGTTACGGCCGCGGAACAGGGCCAACGCGCGATGCGACGGAATTTTGTTGATGGCTTCGCTGTAATCGAAGTAATCCTTGAATTTCGCGGCTTCAACTTCCTTGCCGGCGACGATGGTCGATTGCAATATGCCTTTGTTCCAAATGCGCTCCCGCAGTTCGGAAAGTAATTCGGCGTCTTCGGAAATCCGTTCCATGATGATCTGGCGGGCGCCATCCAACGCGGCGGCGACATCGGCTATCCCTTTGTCCGCATCGATATAGCGCTGGGCGACTTGCTCTGGAACCAGATCGCGATCGTCCAATAGCGCATCGGCCAGCGGCTCCAGTCCGGCTTCGCGGGCGATTTGCGCCTTGGTACGGCGCTTGGGTTTGTAAGGTAGGTACAAGTCTTCCAGCAAGGTTTTGGTATCTGCGTCGAGTATGGCCTGTTCCAGCTCCGGTGTCAGTTTGCCCTGCGAACGTATGCTGTCGAGTATCGTATTGCGTCTGTCGTTCAGTTCCCGTAGATAAGTTAGCCTTTCCTCCAGATGCCGCAATTGAGTGTCGTCCAGGCCTTCGGTCACTTCCTTGCGGTAGCGGGCGATAAACGGCACGGTGGCGCCTTCGTCGAGCAACGCGACGGCGGCGGCGATTTGTTGAGGTTTGACGGAGAGTTCCGCGGCTATGCGCTTGATGACATCCATTGAGCTTTGCAGAGATGGTTGGAAACCGGTGATTTTACCGTAGTTAAGCGCGAGTCGAAGCGTCGGACCGGTTTACGTGAGGCACAAAAAAGGCGCTGTTTCTATCGAAACAGCGCCTAATCGAAAGAAGAACTTAATTATTATTATGGAAAACGATTACTTTGCTTGGCTCAGAATATCGTTGTTGAAGTCTTTGTGTTTAGCCAAGACTTGCGCTTCCGCTTGAGCAGTGGTTTCGCCGCTCATTTTCAAATGTTTAGTTTCGTCCATTTTCAGAAGTAGTACGCCAGCAATAGCGATAGCGGTTACGACAGCGACGACGGTAAAGGTATTGTCTTTTTCTTGTTCAGCCATTTTTATAATCCTCATCTTTGTTGTAATAATCAGCCCGTCTAGCAGGGGCAACTCGAGTTGTATGTCGAATGTTTAGTGTTTTTTTAGTCGACGGGGTATTTTTTACACTTAAATTTGTTTTGTGTCAAAACATTATTTTTTTTTTGTGCTGATTGTCGTTGGTGTCGGCTTATATTTATGAATTGATTGATAAAAATTTGTTTTGTATGCGGCTGGGACGCAAGGCGTCGCTTGCAGACAGGCGACCGGTGTCGAGGCGGATGTGGGTTTTAGCTTCGGTTCGGGGTATCTTAAGCTCGCCAGCGCTACTGATCGGGCGGATAGCTTCGGTATTCGGCGGTTTGGTTGTCTTTTTACATTCGGAGAAACGTTTACATGATTAAGCATATTCACTTGTTTTTCGTGGCATTGCTGGTGGTCAGTTTTTTTGGGCGGGTGGCGCTGGCGCAATTTAAGCCGGAACTATTGGCGCGGAAATGGCTGAAACTGGCTCCGCATGTCATCGCTGGCGTGCTGTTGTTGAGTGGCTCGGTTTTGGTATTTCAAGGCGACTGGCTTGCCGGCAACTTCGGGTGGATTATCGCGAAATTAGTGGTTTTGGTCGGCTTTATGATCGCCGGTGTTCGGACTATCCGCGAGGAGGGCGCAAGTCGCTGGAGGTGGTTTGGCGTGGCCTTGCTTTGCCTGTTTTATATTTCGAAAGTCGCGGTGACCAAGCAAATTTTCTTCTTTTTTGGCTGATCGGTTGACGCCGGCTATCCCTTGCCGGCTCTGGATTTTTGTTGGCGGATCGTCACGTTTTTGGAGCGACGCTAGAGCCGTTTGGCCGTAAAGGCTTGCCAAATCAATGCCTTCTGGGGTAACCTCCCTACCTCCTGTCAATACTCAACGAAAGGAGGGTAGGATGCGAAAAACGAAATGGACGGCAGTTATGCTGGTTTCTATGAGTCTAGCGTCTTTTAGCTCTGTAAGTTTAGCGAAAACAGAAAGACACGGTTTATTGTCCATTGCACATAGCGGAGTCGCCTCTTATTACAGCGACAAACTGCATGGTCAGCGGACAGCAAGCGGTGAAATCTACGACAAAAATTCGTTAACAGCGGCCCATGCCAATCTCCCGTTCGGGACCTTGCTACGGGTGGTCAATCTCAACAATAACCGCAGTGTTGATCTGCGGGTCAACGGACGGCCGGGCCGGCATAACAAGCGCTTGCTCGACGTCTCCAAACGAGCCGCCAAGGAGCTGGGATTTGTCCAGGCCGGGTTGGCTCAAGTCAAGATCGAAATCTTGCGCTGGGGCGAAGCTTAGCGCGGAAAAAAGGCGCGATTGCCGGGCAATCGCGCCTTTTTGTTTTCGATGGTTCGCGCTAAGCCGTGATGGCCTTGAAGCCGATATCGGTACGATAATAAATGGATTGCCAATTGATGCGTTTACACAGCGCATAGGCTTCGCGTTGTGCGTCGGCGATATTGTCGCCTAGCGCGCAGGCGCACAGTACTCGGCCGCCGTTGGTGACGATGGTGCCGCCGGCGCTTTGCGTGCCGGCGTGGAAGACTTTGGCATTTGCAGAATCGACGCCGTCCAGCCCGGAAATCGGTTCGCCCTTGGCGTATGCGTCCGGGTAGCCTCCGGCCGCCAACACCACGCCGAGCGCGGCTCGCTCGTCCCATTCGGTCGTAATTTGGTCCAGCTTACCGTCCAACGCCGCCAAGCAGAGTTCGACCAAGTCCGATTTTAGCCGCATCATGATGGGCTGAGTTTCCGGATCGCCGAATCGGCAATTGTATTCCAACACCTTGACGTTGCCGCGCGCGTCGATCATCAAACCGGCGTAGAGGAAGCCGGTGTAGGGCGTGCCATCGTCGCGCATGCCTTGCAAGGTGGGATAAATTACCTCGTCCATGACACGCTGATGGATGGCGGGCGTGACCACCGGCGCCGGCGAATAGGCGCCCATGCCGCCGGTATTGGGGCCTAGATCGCCGTTGTCCCGAGCCTTGTGATCTTGCGAGGTGGCCATCGCCAGCGCGTGTTCGCCATCGGCGATGACAATGAAGCTGGCTTCCTCTCCGACCAGGAACTCCTCGACGACAACCCTATGTCCGGCTTCACCGAAACTGTTGCCAGCCAACATATCGTTGACCGCGTCTATCGCCTGTTGCTCGTTTTGGGCGACGATGACGCCCTTGCCGGCCGCCAGGCCGTCGGCCTTGACGACGATCGGGGCGCCTTTGCGGCGAATGTAGGCGATCGCGGCTTCGGTGTCGGTGAAGGTTTGGTACTCGGCGGTCGGAATGCGATGGCGGGCCAGAAAGTCCTTGCAGAACGATTTGGAGCCTTCCAATTGCGCGGCTTGTGCTTTGGGGCCGAAGCATTTCAAGCCGGCCGCCGAGAAGCGATCGACAATGCCTTTTACCAGTGGCACTTCCGGGCCAACGATAGTCAGGCCGATGTTGCGGGCCAGTGCAAACCCTAATAAACCTTCGATGTCGTCCGCCGGGATGTCGACGTTAACGATACCGTTCTCCAAATCGGTGCCGGCGTTGCCGGGCGCGACATAGATTTGCCCCGCCAGCGGAGACTGTCTGGCCTTCCAGGCGAGCGCGTGCTCGCGACCGCCGCTACCCACGATCAATACGTTCATCATGTACTTACTCCGCAATCAGTGTCTGAAATGGCGCATGCCGGTCAACACCATTGCGATGTTGTGTTCGTCGGCCGCGTCGATGACTTCCTGGTCGCGCATCGAGCCGCCGGGGTGTATCACTGCGGTGACGCCGGCCGCCGCCGCCGCGTCGATGCCGTCGCGAAACGGGAAAAACGCGTCGGACGCCATTACCGAGCCCGGCACTTCCAGGCCCTCGTCGGCGGCTTTGATGCCGGCGATCTTGGCGGAATAAACCCGGCTCATTTGGCCGGCGCCGATGCCGATGGTTTGGCCGCCCTTGCCGTAGACGATAGCGTTGGATTTTACGAACTTGGCCACCTTCCAGACGAACAACAAATCAGCCAGCTCTTGCTCTGTCGGCACGCGCTTGCTGACCACTTTCAAGTCTGCGGGACTGATGCTGCCGGTGTCTTTGTCCTGCACCAGCAGACCGCCGGCGACGCGTTTGAAGTCCAGCGCCTCGGGTTGGCTTGGCGACCAGAGGCCGGTTTCCAGAACCCGGACGTTCGGTTTTTTTGCTAGCGCGGCCTTGGCGCCGGCGGAAACTAGCGGGGCGATGATGACTTCGACAAACTGGCGGCGGGCGATTTCGCCGGCGGTTTGTTCGTCCAATTCCCGGTTGAAGGCAATAATGCCGCCGAAGGCCGACGTCGGATCGGTGGTATAGGCGGCGTTATAGGCGTCGAATAGGCTATCGGCGATGGCCACGCCGCAAGGATTGGCGTGCTTGACGATGACGCAGGCCGGTTGCTCGTCGAAGGATTTGACGCATTCCAGCGCGGCATCGGCGTCGGCGATATTGTTATAAGACAGTTCCTTACCTTGCAGTTGCTTGGCGCTGGCGATACTGCCGGCCGGCGGGTTTTTCTCGCCGTAAAACGCCGCGTTCTGATGCGGGTTTTCGCCGTAACGCATGCTTTGCAGTCGATGGAATTGTAAATTCAGCGTTTCCGGAAAATGGCCGGCATCGACAACCTTACTTAGATAAGCCGCGATCATCGTGTCGTAGCGGGCGGTATGCTCGAAACTTTTTAGCGCCAATCGAAAGCGGGTTTCGTGGCTCAGCGAACCGGCCTCGGCTTGCAGTTCGGTCAGAATGCTGGAGTAGTCGGCCGGGTCGACGACGATGGCGACGTCGTTATGGTTTTTGGCCGCGCCGCGAATCATGCTGGGGCCGCCGATGTCGATGTTTTCGATCGCGGTTTCCAGATCGCAATCCGGTTTAGCGACGGTTTGTTCGAAGGGATAGAGATTGACCACGACCATGTCGATGGCTTTGATGCCGTTTTCGGCCATTACCGCGTCGTCGATCCCCCGCCGGCCCAGAATTCCACCATGCACCTTGGGATGCAGGGTTTTCACTCGGCCGTCCATCATTTCCGGAAAGCCGGTGTAGTCGGACACTTCGGTAACCGGGATTTTATGCTCGGCCAGCAATTTGGCGGTGCCGCCGGTGGACAGCAGTTCCACGCCCAGCGCGCTGAGACTTCGGCAAAATTCGAGTACGCCGGTTTTATCCGAGACGCTAACCAGCGCCCGGTTGACTTGTTTTTTCATGCAAACCTCAAAAACAAAAGAAAATCGATTTAGCCGATACCGTAGTGGTCGAGCTTTTTACGCAAGGTGCTGCGGCTGAGACCCAGAATGACCGCCGCCTTGCTTTGATTGAAATCGCAATATTTCAGCGTGGTTTCCAGTAGCGGTTTTTCCACTTCGGCCAGCACCAAATGGTACAGACCGCTGGAATCGTGGCCGTTCAGATGCGAAAAATAGTCTTCGACGCAATGGCGGACGTGGTCGGACAACGTATCGACGCTGTCGCTGGCATTTTGGCTGTCGTGGCTTCCCATCTAGGCGGCTCTTGGTAGGAGATGATTGAACGACGCGTTAACCCGCGTCAGTTGT
This sequence comes from Methylomonas sp. LWB, assembly GCF_001856095.1. NCBI lineage: Bacteria > Pseudomonadati > Pseudomonadota > Gammaproteobacteria > Methylococcales > Methylococcaceae > Methylomonas > Methylomonas sp. LWB. Next base: position 22,982 of record NZ_MKMC01000008.1, on the reverse strand, counting down.
TGCACGGGATGTTGGGCTTGATTGATAGACTGCTTGTGCTCGGCGGGCAAGCCGCCCAGACGTTCGAAGTACCAGCCGATGTGTTTGCGGGCAATTCTAACACCGCAGTCGTCACCGTAAAAACGGTATAAATACTCCAGATGACTGTTCATTACGCCCTGGACGTCGGCCAGCGCCGGGTATTGCCAATGTTCGCCGTTGAGCGCGGCGGCCAGTTCGGCGAAAATCCACGGCTGACCTTGCGCGGCTCGGCCGATCATGATGGCGTCTGCGCCCGTGTGCGCCAGTACCCGTCGGGCTTTTTCGGGGCTGTCGATGTCGCCGTTGGCAATGATCGGAATCCGCGCGGTTTGCTTGACCTGCCGAATAGTGTCGTATTCGGCTTGGCCCTCGAATTTGCAAGCGCGGGTGCGGCCATGGATCGTCAGGGCCTGAATGCCGCAGTTTTCGGCGATACTGGCGATTTTGGCCGCGTTACGGTTTTCTCGGTCCCAGCCGGTCCGGATTTTCAACGTCACCGGAATGTCTACGGCGGCGACGACAGCGGTCAAAATGTTTTCCACCAGCTTCTCGTCTTTCAACAAGGCCGAGCCCGCGGCGGTGGAACAGACCTTCTTGGCCGGGCAGCCCATGTTGATGTCGATGATGTGGGCGCCGCGTTGTTGATTCAATTTGGCCGCTTCCGCCATTTTCACCGGATCGTTACCCAAGATTTGCACGGCTCTGAGGCCGGTTTCGCCGGTGTAATCGGTTTTCTGCAGTGTTCTGGGGTGCTGTTGCAATTCGGTATTGGAGATTACCATTTCAGATACCGCCAGTCCCGCGCCGAATCGGCGGCAAAGTTGCCGAAAAGGCTGATCGGTGATGCCGGCCATCGGCGCCAGCAGCAAATTGTTGGGCAGGGAATAAGGGCCTATGCGCATAACTTGGGGAGGCTTCGGAAGGCCGAAAATGATACTCGAAAACCGTGCCGGACACGATGTTTTGTCGGGTCGAATCGACGAGCCCAACGCGGCTGCCGACGTCAGGCTTTCGCTATTGGGCCGCGATGGGCGCGCTTTCGCGTTTTCTCGCTAACCCGTTTCGACGCCTGTGATATTTTAGAAAGACAAAACTTCACCGCAACCCGCGGCTAGCCATTGATTGCAAACGACTGGATATGGGCGTACAGGAAAACTTCGAAACTCTCCCTCTCAAAGATTTTACCGAAAAGGCTTACCTCGATTACTCGATGTACGTCATTCTGGACCGGGCGCTGCCGCACATCGGCGACGGCTTGAAGCCGGTGCAACGGCGCATCGTCTATGCGATGTCCGAACTGGGTCTGACGGCTTTGGCTAAATACAAGAAATCGGCGCGTACCGTCGGCGACGTATTGGGTAAATACCATCCGCACGGGGATTCGGCCTGCTACGAGGCGATGGTATTGATGGCTCAGGATTTTTCCTACCGTTATCCGTTGATCGATGGGCAGGGTAACTGGGGTTCGCCCGACGATCCCAAATCCTTCGCGGCCATGCGTTATACCGAATCGCGGCTGACCGCCTACGCGCAAACCCTGCTCAGCGAGCTGGGCCAGGGCACGGTGGATTGGGTGGACAATTTCGATGGCACGCTGGAAGAGCCATCGCTGCTGCCGGCGCGCTTGCCCAATGTGCTATTGAACGGGACCACCGGTATCGCGGTGGGCATGGCGACCGATATTCCACCGCACAATCTGCGCGAAGTGGCCGCCGCCGTCCTGCAACTGCTCGACGAGCCGGAGACGCCGCTGGAAAGCCTGCTGACGCATATCAAGGGCCCGGATTTTCCGACCGACGCGGAAATCGTCACGCCGGCCGCCGATTTGCAAAAGCTGTATTTGACCGGTAACGGCTCGGTGAAAATGCGCGCGAAATACGAGGTCGAGGACGGCAATATCGTCATCACCGCGTTGCCTCACCAAGTGTCCGGCGCGAAATTGTTGGAGCAGATCGCCGCGCAGATGCTGGCGAAAAAGCTGCCCATGATCGAGGACCTGCGCGACGAGTCCGATCACGAAAATCCGACCCGCTTGTTAATCATCCCCAAGACCAAGCGTACCGATGTCGACGCCGTGATGTCGCATCTGTTCGCCACGACCGATCTGGAGAAAAACTTTCGGGTCAACCTGAACATGATCGGTCTGAACGGCAAACCGCAAGTGAAAAATCTGCGGCAAATTCTGACCGAGTGGATTTCGTTCCGAACCGAAACCGTGCGTCGGCGTTTGCAATTCCGTTTGGACAAGGTCCTGGCGCGCCTGCACATCCTGGAAGGTTTGCTGATCGCCTACCTGAACATCGACGAAGTGATCGCGATCATTCGCCGGGAAGACCATCCCAAGCCGGTATTGATGGCGCGCTTCGGTTTGAGCGACGTGCAGGCGGAAGCGATTCTGGAATTGAAGCTGCGCCACTTGGCGAAATTGGAAGAAATGAAGATTCGCGGCGAACAGGACGAGTTGGAGCGGGAGCGGGAGGAGTTGGAAAAGACTCTCGGCTCCGCGCATTTGCTGAACCGCTTGATCCGAAAGGAAATAGAACGTGACGCCGAGAAATACGGCGACGCCCGTCGTTCGCCGATTGTGGCCCGCGAAGCCGCCCAAGCCCTGGATACCACGGAGCTAATCGCCAACGAACCGGTGACCATCATCTTGTCTCAGAAGGGCTGGATTCGCGCGGCAAAAGGATACGACATCGAAGTCGAGGGCCTAAGTTATCGGGCCGGAGACGGCTATTTGTCGTCGGCCAAGGGGCGAACTACCTTGCCGGCCTATGTGCTCGATTCGACCGGTCGGGTGTACACGATTACCACCCACGACCTGCCGTCGGCGCGTAGTCAAGGCGAACCGTTGACCGGGCGGCTGAATCCGCCTCCAGGCAGCATCTTCACCGACGTGTTTACCGGGCAGGCCGAGGATTGGGTGTTGATGAGCAGTAGCGCCGGTTACGGGTTCCGGGTGCAATTAAAGGAGCTTTACGGCAAGAACAAGGCCGGCAAAGCGGTCTTGACCGTACCGGATAAGGCCGAAGTCATGACGCCGACGCCGATTCCGCGGGACGCCGAGTGGCTGGCGGTCGCGACCTTGCAAGGCCGCTTGCTGATCTTCCCGGTCGCAGATTTACCGGAATTGGCAAAGGGCAAGGGTAACAAGCTGATTCAGATTCCGTCCGCCGATCTGGCATCCGGTAAGGATGCGGTGGTCGCGGTGACGGCCTTGGCGACCCGCGGTGAGCTGAAAATTCTGTCCGGTAAGCGGTTCGTCACGTTGAAGGCCATCGACATCGCTCAATACTCCGGCAGCCGGGCCAACCGCGGAAATATATTGCCTAGAGGCTTTCAAAAAGTCGATGGATTGGAAAGTGTGGTTTGATTCAGATGCGGTGGTGTTTTCGGGAACCGACACGTCTGCCGCGCTCGGTAACGTAAAAAGTGGTTGACGTGGTTTGGATGGACAGGTAAGATGTCGGTCTTTCCGGTGCTCATGCGAGTGGCGGGGAGAAAACAAGATCAATTCGGGGTATAGCGCAGTCTGGTAGCGCGTCTGCTTTGGGAGCAGAATGTCGGGAGTTCGAATCTCTCTACCCCGACCAAGTTTTGCGCTTGTAGCTCAGCCGGATAGAGCATCGGCCTTCTAAGCCGAGGGTCGCAGGTTCGAGTCCTGCCAAGCGTGCCATTGCAAATTCACGTTATGGTGAGCGTAGCTCAGTTGGTAGAGCCCCGGATTGTGATTCCGGTTGTCGTGGGTTCGAGCCCCATCGTTCACCCCAGTAAAATCAGCGCCTTGCAAGTGTTGCTCTCCGCTTTAAAAAGCCATCAGGCATCTTAATAGATTGCTGTTGCTTGCATCGCCTTCTAAAAAACAAATCCCTCCCTGTAAAGCCTACACGCGGTGCTCTAATTAATAAGGTCTCCCGTAACTGCTCTGCGGCAAAGCTGTCAATTGTCGATGGCAAATCAAAAGGTAACCTCTGAATTTTCGGCGTCAGCATTGGTAGATGACTTTTGCGTTTTGTTGCTGTATCGCTAATGTATTGTTAACAAATAGCTTATTCGACTCCCTGTAGTCGTATATTCTTCGATGCATGGTATCTGATTCTGCATTCGCCAACATTGGGTGCTAATCCGAGAAGCGCAGGATGAGCGGCAACGCCGGTTTTTGGCGGCTGTGGATGCCAAGGTTCTGGGATGTGGCGTGTTTCCCCTGCGCTTTTGCTTGACATGGCTGGCGTAGACCTCGGCTGGTCTTGAGCCGTGCCACTCCAAAGCCGCATATGGGCTTTGCCACTCAATGCCGGTGCTTTCTAGCGCAACGAGTTCCGGCTGAAGCGCATCCACTGCCATCTCGCGCCGCTCTGTTTAAGCCTGCCGAACTCGCCTAATTGTTTTCTGACACCACACAAACGGTGAGCTTGGCTGAGCTACAGCCCAACGGGGTATGTTAGGTGTCGGGCTCTAGCTTCTTAAAAGTTAATCGACCTCTTTCCGCCGCCTCTCGCACAGCATCTTGCATTCGCCGGGGCGATGCGGCAGTTTCATGATCGTTCCGTGAAGTGTTTTGGCAAGTAGTAGCCAGATAGAAAGCTGAGCATTGGAAGGGCAAGCGATGCCGGGCCATGTGCATACGCTGATCTTGCAATTGCCAAAAATTTCGATGTCGCAGATTATTGACGACATCAAAGGCAAGAGCGCGATTCATTTGCCCAGGCTCTAACGCGAGAAAAAGCGCGACTTCGCGCGGCAGCATTACGGGGCGTGACGGTATTTTGTTTAGATGGCCGGCAGGGGGGATGGACCGGGAAAGTTTCCGGCATCAAGGGCAGGAAGACCCGCGAATGGCGTAAATACACCTTTGGCCACGAGTCGCCACCGATTGGTAGTTAACGATAAGGACGCGCGTTAGTGGTCGCATTATAAATTTCCCGGCCTTGCGGAGGATTTTTACTATCCTTAATTGTCAGTTAACTGAGGCGCATACTGTCACGCTAGATATTACAAGTTAACGGAATTATTCGATGATTTTCTTAAATTAAGAGGGTTGTGCTATCAGTAGCATGGTAAATCACGTGGATCACTCCCTAACGCCTTTACAAAAAGCCTTTTTGGCGATTGAAAGATTACAGGCTAAGTTAGAACATTATCAGCGCTCGCAGACTGAGCCGATTGCCGTTATCGGTATGGCTTGCCGTTTTCCGGGAAAAGCCGACTCCGTCGAGCAATACTGGCAAATGCTGCAGGACGAAGTGGATGCGGTCGGTCCCATCCCTAAAGAGCGCTGGGACCATTCTTTATTTTTCGATCCTAGCGGTGAAAGGCCGGGTAGCACCTATGTCGGCGAAGCGGCGTTTCTGCAGCAAATCGACGGTTTCGACGCGGAATTCTTCGCCATTCCTCCCCGCGAAGCCAACAGCCTGGACCCTCAGCAGCGCCTGTTACTGGAGCTCGCCCACGAAACCTTACAGCATGCCGGCATTGCCAGCCGACGCTTGAAGAACAGTCAAACCGGTGTATTTATTGGTATCGGTCAGCAAGACTATTTACATTTATTACGTGAGTCGGGGGATATGGCCGGCGCCGAACTTTATACCGGTACCGGTAACGGATTTTGTTTTGCTTCGGGTCGGTTATCTTATCAACTAGGTCTGCAAGGCCCTAGTTTTTCTATCGATACCGCTTGTTCTTCTTCGCTGGTGGCTTTGCATCAGGCTTGTTTAAGTCTACGGGCTCAAGAGTGCGATTTGGCCTTAACCGGCGGTGTGCAATTGATGCTGTCGCCCAGCGCATTTGTGTTGATGTCGGCAGCCAAAGCCTTGGCTAAAGACGGCCGCTGCAAGAGTTTCGCCGCCTCGGCCGACGGCTACGGGCGCGGCGAAGGTGCGGGCATGCTGGCGCTGAAACGTTTGTCCGACGCCCAACGCGACGGTGACCGAGTCTTGGCGGTGATCCGCAGTTCCGCCGTTGACCACGACGGCCGCAGCAGCGGCTTAACGGTGCCAAACGGCCGGGCTCAAGAACTGTTATTGAAAAAATTATTGCAAACGGCTAATGCGCGGGCCGACGAGATTGCGTATATCGAAACTCACGGTACCGGGACTTCGCTCGGCGATCCCATCGAATACCAGGCTTTGGCCGAGGTACTGCGCAAGCAGTCAACCGAGCCATTATTGTTGGGTTCGGTGAAAACCAATATCGGCCATTTGGAAGCCGCGGCAGGAATCGCCGGTTTAATTAAACTGATCTTGGCGATAGGCCATAACCGGATTCCGGCCAGCTTGCATTTCGACCAGCCCAATCCGGCCATTCCCTGGCAGGATTATCCGCTGAAAGTTGCAACACAGGCTGCGGCCTGGCCGCTACCGTCCAAAGCGGGGATCGTCAGTTCGTTCGGCTTGAGCGGCACCAATGCCCAGGTACTCGTGGCGGCGGCCGATTGCCAGCAAACCGCCGTGTCGAGCGATGCGGAAGGCAGCTATTTGTTCAAATTGTCGGCCAAATCGGAACCGGCTTTGCAGGATTGGCTGGCAAGCCACCTTAAGCAATTGGCTACATTAAAAGCTGAAGACTTGGCGGATTTTTGCTTCAGCGCCAATATCGGCCGAGACGATTTTAATTGGCGACTGGCTGCGGTAGTCGATAGCGTCGAACAGTTGCAAGGGTTTTTACAAACCTCGTTGGCGGAAAAAACTTGGCAATCGAATCTTAAAGCGCCTATTGCACCGGTATTTTTATTCGCCGGACAAGGCAGTGTTAGAGCCGGTGCCGGATGGGCCTTATACAACGGGCAGCCGGTATTCAAGGCCGCCTTGGATGCTTGCGACGCCGAATTGGTTAAACAAAATCGGACTCAAGTTACTGAATTGCTTTATGGCGACCAAGCCTCGGTTCGTTTGGAGCAGACCGAGCACGAGCAAGTGGCTTTATTCGCGTTGCAATACGCATTGGCCAAGATGTGGCTGTCGTGGGGGGTAAAGCCCGCCATGGTGTTGGGCCATAGCTTGGGCGAATATGCCGCGGCTTGTATCGCCGGGGTATTCGATTTGCAGGCGGCCTTGCGCTTGGTGGTTTGCCGAGGCCGGTTGATGCAGGCCTTGCCGGAAGACGGCGCCATGTTGGCCGTCTACGCCAATGAGGAACAAGTCCGTCAATTGCTCAGCGGTCTGGAATCCAAACTGGCTATTGCCGCGGTGAACGCCGACCAGCAGATTGTGGTGTCCGGTGCCGGCGAAGCGATTAACGATTTTACCGTGCGGGCCCAGCAACAGGATTGGTTTACTAAAGTCTTGCCGGTCAAGCGGGGTTTTCACTCGCCCCAGGTCGATAGCATGTTGGCGGATTTCGAAACCTGTTTGCACGGGATTGCCTTCAATAAACCGCAATGGCCGTTTATTTCAACGCTGACCGGCAAAGCGGAAAGCGAAGTCTTGCGTAGCGTCGACTATTGGCTTCGGCATGTCAGGCAGCCGGTTTTATTCAAACAGGCATTGACGGCGGCCGCGCGACTAGGTGCTAATTTCTTTATCGAATTTGGCGGTCGGCCGGTATTGAGTAGCCTGGTGCAACAAACGAATCTTGCCGGCGCGTGTTCCCTGGATGCCAAGGGCAACGACTGGCGCGCCTGCCAACAAGTCGCGGCGGTTTTATACCAAGCCGGCCACGACTTGGATTGGCCAAGCGTTTACCAAGGCCGGCGCCGGCGCTTGCTGAGTTTGCCGAATTATCCGTGGCAAAGACAGCGCTATTGGTTCAGCCCAAGACCGGTTAAAGCTGATGTCTCGCTAGGCGAGAGCATCCATCCGATGTTGCAACAAGCGATAACGTCGCCTTTCTGGACGGGGGATTTGTACCAAGGCCGGATAGCTTGCCGGCATTTGCCGTTCTTGCTCGATCATAAAGTCTTCGATCGGGTGGTGGTCGCGGGGGCTTGTCACTTGTCGGCCTTGATTGCGGTCGGCCGGGAGCGCTACCCGACGCAGGTGTTCAAAATCCAAGATGTTGAATTTATCGAAGCCTTACAGCTGATGGAACAGGAACAGCGCTTATTACAGCTGGGACTGACGCCGCTGGGCGAGCGGCAATATCAAGTCAAAGTGATTAGCTTGTTCGACGAAAAAGCGGCCGAGTTTACCGAACATCTGTCGGCGTCGATGGTAGCGGCCTCGGCTGACTTCGCCGTTCTCGATTTGCAGGAGCTGCGCCGGCAATGTCCGGAAGCAGTCGATGTGCAACACTTCTATCAATTGCTGACGCTGCAACACGTGCAATTGGGCGAAAGTTTTCGCTGGTTCGAGCAATTATTCAAAGGCAAACATCAAGCTTTAGCCAGGATTCGCCCCTTTACCGCGCTGGACAAGACTTTCGGACTGCCGCCCGGACTTATCGATGCTTGCTTTCAATTGTTAGGCGCCGCTGTGCCGGAGCAATACACCGAGACTTACATACCCGTGGCGGTCGAGCAATTGCAATTGGCGGCGGAAAGCCGCTTTACTCGGTTATGGTGTCATGCTTGCTTGACGGATGGGGAAGTCGGCCAGCAAGGCAGTATTAAAGGCCGGGTGACAGTATTCAACGAATCGGGGCAAGTGCTTGGCGAGTTGTCTGCTGCTACCTTGCGTAAAGCCGACAGCAAGTCGATGCAGCAAGCCTTGACCGTGGAGAAAAACGCTTACGCCATCGTTTGGCGTCAAACCGAGGCGCTGTCCAAGGCGACACTAGAACCGCTTGCTTCGCGTTGGCTGGTGACAGGGAATGCCTTGGCCAAAGCCTTCGCCGATACGGCGGCCTGGGCGCAATGGCTGGATTTTGACGGGTTTATCGCCTCGGATCTAAACGCCGAAGGCGTTTTGTTGTGTTTGGATAGCGCTTCGTTGGCCGAGAATATGGCGTCGCAAGCGGCACAAAACGCCGTTGTTTTATTGCGATTTTTGCAAAAGGCCGCCGCCATCGGCGAACGGGCCGGGGTCAAAATAGCGCTGTTAAGCCGCCAAGCCAGGCCGGTTAATGATACAGATGTGCTCGATCCGACTCTCGAGGGCTTATCCGGGTTATTGCGTAGTTTTAACCACGAGTATCCGCTAAATCCTTGCCAATGGTTGGATTGGGATGAAACCCGGCTTACCGCCGAGCATGTCGTGGCAGTTTTAACGCGTCACGCGCAAGAAACCGAAATCGCTTTACGCGGCGACTATTGTTTTTCGCCGCGGTTGCATACGTTTAGCGTCGCCCAAAAACCGGGTTTTAGCGCGCGGGGCACTTATTTACTGACCGGTGGTTCCGGGGCTTTGGCATTGCAAACGGCGCACTGGTTGGCGGAAAAAGGCGTCGCTAAACTGGTGTTAGTCTCGCGCCACGGCGTTCGGGACAGCGGCAAAGACCGGTTAGAGGCGATTTTGCGTTTGGGCGCCGAAGTGATCGAGCTTAAAGCCGATATTGCCGATGCGCAACAAGTACAAGCCATTTTGACTGAGCATGGCGAAGATTTACGTGGGATTTTCCATGCCGCCGGGGTGTTGCAGGACAGCGTTGTGGCCAATCTAGATAGTGAACGGCTGGCGCAAGTGCTGAAACCCAAAGTGTTTGGCTTATGGAATTTGCATCGTTTTAGCCAGGGATTGAACTTGGATTGTTTCGTGGCCTATTCCTCGATGGCGGCTTGGTTGGGCGCGCCCGGACAAGGCAATTACGCGACCGCTAACGGGTTTATGGATGCCTTGATGCAATGGCGGCGGCAGCAAGGCTTGCCGGGCTTGAGTATGGGCTGGGGGCCTTGGGCCGGCGCGGGCATGGCCGATATTCAAACTGCCGATAGTTTGGCTTTGGCGGGGATCGGCAAATTAAGCGCCGAGCAAGCGTTTGCGTTTCTCGAGCGGCTTTTGTCCGACAATCGAGAGCGTCTTCCGGCGCCGGTCGGTTTATTCAATGTCGATTGGCGGCACTTCAAATTTAACCGTTCGTCGTTGACCAAAGCCTTCGAGCCGGTTGAGCAAAACCGACAGACCCTGGCCGAACAGCTTGGCCTGTTGCCGCTCGAGCAGCGGCGGCGGTTTTTGCACCGGCATTTGACCGAGCATGTCGCTGCGGTGCTTGGCTTGCACGACCTTGGGCAATTGGCTGCGGGAATCGGATTTGCCGAGTTGGGCATGGATTCTTTGATGACGCTGGAATTACGCAATCGTTTGCAAAAATCCACCCAGACGGCTTTACCATCCACGTTGGCGTTCAAATATCCGTCGGTCGACGAATTATTCGAATTTATCAGCCTAGAGGTTTTCCCGGCGTTGTTCAGCGAGCAGGCCGGACAGGAAAAGTCGCCGACGGAAGCGTTTGATCAGGAAGAAGAGGATATTGCGGTGCTGTTGGAGCGGGAATTGTCGAAATGGGATAGCGGACAGAGCGATGACTGAGTCGGAGAAACAACAAGCCTTAATGCGCAGGGCCTTGGACGAGTTGCGAGAGTTGCGCGGCCAGTTGGTCCACTATCAACAGGCCGCGCACGAGCCGATCGCCGTGCTGGCGATCGGGTGCCGTTTTCCCGGCGCTTGCGATTCTCCCGAGGCTTTATGGCAGTTTTTAGCGGAAGGCAAAAATGCCCGTGGCGAAGTACCGGAACAGCGCTGGTCGCTAGCCGAATATTATGCCGAACCGGCTCAAACGCCCGGCAAAATCAGCAGCCGTTACGGCGCTTTTTTAAGCGATATCGACCGCTTCGATGCCGATTTTTTTGCCATTGCCGCTCGTGAAGCCGAACAGATGGACCCGCAGCAACGCTTGTTGCTGGAAACCAGCTGGCAAGCTTTCGAGCGCGCCGGCATTCATCCCAAAACCTTACGCAATAGCCGTAGCGGGGTGTATATCGGTTGCATGACGCAGGAATATGCCGAGCTGATCAAGGACGACAGCGCCATCGACGTGCATACCGGTACCGGCAACGCGCCGAGTATTCTGGCCGGCCGCTTGGCCTATTATTACGGTATGCAAGGCCCGGCGATGGTCATCGATACCGCGTGTTCTTCATCGTTGTTGGCGGTGCATTTGGCGGTGAAAAGCCTGCGCGGCAACGAAATCGATATGGCCTTGGTTGGCGGCGTTAATTTGCAGCTATCGCCGCGTGCCGCGATTACCGAAAGTCAGGCGATGATGCTGGCGGCGGACGGCTTGTGCAAAACCTTCGATGCGAAGGCGGACGGTATAGCCCGCGGCGACGGCGTCGGCTTGGTGGTCTTGAAGCGGCTAAGCGATGCGTTGGCGGCAGGCGATCCGATTTGCGCGGTGATCAAAGGCAGCGCCGCCAATCACGACGGCCGTAGCAGCGGTTTGACCGTACCCAGCGAACGGGCACAGGAAGCCGTATTGAAAGCGGCCTTGGCCGATGCGCTGTTGACGGCGGCCGATGTCGGTTATATCGAAGCCCATGGCACCGGTACGGCCTTGGGCGATCCGATCGAGGTCGGCGCCTTGAACAGCGTCCTGGGCGGCGGTCGCGCCGAGGTCAATCCGCTTTATACCGGTTCCTTGAAAACCAATTTCGGTCATATGGAAGGCGCGGCGGGGATTGCCGGTTTGATTAAGGCCGTCTTGATGTTGCAACAGCGCATGCTGCTGCCGCATTTAAACTTTACCACCCCCAGCGCCCATATTCCTTGGCAGGCGATACCGCTGAAAGTGGCGACAAAGTTCGAGGCGTGGCAAGTGGAGGAAGGACAAACGCGGATAGCCGGCGTTAGCGCCTTTGGTTTGAGCGGCACCAATGTGCACGTATTGCTGGCGGAAGCGCCGGCTCGGAATGCGGAACACCCTGTCGAACGGGGCCGGGGTTTGGCGCTAAAGCTCTCGGCCAACAGCGAGGCTTCCTTAACGGCGCTGGCGGCGGCATATCAACACTGGCTGGCTGCGCACGATGCCGATTTACATGCGGTGTGTTATCGCGCCGCCGTTAGCCGGGCGGATTTGAAACACCGCGCGCTGATCGTCGCCACCGACCGACAGCAGATCGAACAGGCTTTGTCGGCGTTAGCAACAGGTCGGGACGATGGGCGTTTATACCGCTCCGGGCAAGGCCGGCAAAAGCCAAAATTGGCGATGGTGTTCAGCGGTCAGGGTTCGCAGTATCCCGGCATGGCCCAAGATTTATACCGGCGCTGGCCGGTTTTCAGGCAAACCATCGATCAATGCGCCGAATATCTACAAAAATCGTTGCCGATGCCGTTGCAGCAACTGTTATTCGACAGCAGCGACGCGCAATTGCAACAAACCTGCTATGCGCAGCCGGCCATTTTCGCGGTCGATTACGCGCTGTTTCGCCTATGGCAGTCTTGGGGCATAGAGCCGGATGCGGTGATGGGGCACAGTCTGGGCGAATACGTCGCCGCTTGCGTCGCCGGCGTATTCAGCTTGGAACAGGCTATAAACTTGGTGGTAGCCCGGGCGCAACTGATGCAGCAAGCCCCGAGCGGAGGCGCGATGCTGGCTGTCGCGGCAAGTCGCGAAGGGCTTAACGCTTTATTGGCGGCTAACTGGCCGGAGTTGGACATCGCGGCGGTCAATTCGCCTAGGCATTGCGTCTTGGCGGGCTCTAGCGTACTGATCGAGCAGGCTAGGCAATATTTTTCGGAGAGTGCCGTACAGTGTACGCCGCTAGCGGTCTCGCATGCTTTTCACTCCCGGATGATGGAGCCGGTATTACCGGCGTTGAGGCGGATCTTCGAACAAGCGGCGTACGGCAAAGCCTTCATGCCGCTGGTTTCCAATGTCACCGGACGAATCATCGGCGATGACATCGTTTGGGCCGATTATTGGCTGCAACATTGTCGGCAACCGGTCGCCTTTGCCGACAATGTGGGCGCGTTACGGCAATTGGGTTGCGACGTGTTTTTGGAATGCGGAGCGAAGCCGGTTTTGGCGCCGATGTTGTCGGCCAACGCGATCGAGGCGGAGCGGATATTTGCCAGTTTGCAGCCCAAGCAAGCCGATAGTGTGCTGCATTGCGCCGCCCGTTTATATACCGGCGGTTTTGATCTGAATTGGCAAGCGATTTTCGGCGACGCGCCTAACGTGTATTGCCCGCCGCTACCGGTCTATCCTTTTTCCGGCAAACGTTATTGGTTGCCCGATAGCGCGTTAAAAAATAGACGCGTGGAAACAACGCAAACCTTATCGCCTTTGCTGAGCAAGCGTTTGGCGCTGGCCGATTCGGAGTCGGTTTATTTCGAAACTTGGCTGGCGCCGAGGGAACAGGCCTATTTGAGCGAACACCAAGTCTTCGGCAGGCTATTGGCACCGTTCGCGGTGTTGCTGGAAATATTGTTCGAAGCCGGGCAACAGTTGAGCAAATCGTCGGCCCTGGCGCTGAAAAATCTGCGGATCGAACGGCCTTTGCTTTTGTCGCGGGATAGCGAAACTCAGCTGCAAATTAAGGCTAAAGCCGTCGGCGGCCAATATCAACTCGGTATTTTTTCCCGCTTGGACGCTGCCGGCTGGCATCGTCATATCAGCGCCGAAACCGACGTTTGCATGAGCTTTAAAGATTTCGAAGCGCCGGCGGCTGACGACGAGCGGCAAAGCCTTGCAGCGGACAAGCTCTACCGGCAATTTCGGCAAAAAGACATCGTGTACGGCGAGACCTTTAAAGTGTTGGAGAGCATTGAGATCGCCGGACAGTCGGTCTTTGCCGGCTTTAAACCCAGAGCATGTGAACCTGGGCAGGTTTTGCATCCGGCTATTTGGGATGGTTGTTTGCAAACCGCCGGCATAGCGGTCGGCGAAACAGTCGGCGACGAAACCTGGCTACCGATCGCGGTAGAACGTATCGATTTTTACCGGCCGCTCGAGTTTGGCGGCTCATGTCTTGCCAGATTGTCGTCCAGAACAGACCGGGCTTGTCAGGTCGATGTGATCCTGAAAGACCGTGATAACCTGACATTGGCTATGCAAGGCGTCAGTTTTCAGCCATTAGCCAAACAAGCGTTGGCGGTAGCGGCGGATCAACGGCCGGAGGATTGGCTTTGTCGGCCGGGTTGGACATTGCTAGCCGATACCGACCTGACCGAACAGCCGGCTGGCGAGCACGTTTTGTGCATCGGCACGGCAACGGCAAACCGCTTGCTGGCTAAATTACGGACCCAAGTCGTGGGCTTGAGCTTGATGAGTCCCGAACAGTTGCGAGATTCCGGGTATTGGCGGGATTTTTCACCAAGCTCGACATCACTGCATTTGGTTTATTGCGCCGAAGACTTTTTAGGCGAAGAGGACAGCAGCGTCTGTTTAGGCTTTTTAACGTTGGTTCAGACGTTGGAAATTCGGAATATCGCGGCTAAAGTCACTCTGCTGACTCGGGGAGGCGCTGTGATCGACCTCGAGGCCGTTTGCCCGAAACAAAGCGCTTGCGTGGCTTTGCTTAAGACCGCGGCACTGGAGTTTCCGCAGCGGATTTGGCAAGCATTGGATGTAGACGCTATCGATACCGCCGAAAATGGCAAGCTGGCGCGGTTGTTGTCCGGCATCAGCGGCGAACAACAGTTGGCCTTGCGGGGCGGGCAATGTTATGCCGCGAGATTGTTGCCTTGGCGTCCGGAAAACCGCGCGGCATTAACCATAGCGGCCGACAAGACGTATTTGGTTACCGGCGGTTCCGGCGCCTTGGGTTTCGCGGTCGTGGAGTGGCTGGTTGAACACGGCGCGGATAGCGTGCTGATTGCCAGCCGCAAGGGCTTAACCGCCATCGACCCGTTGAAGTTGCAGGCATTGGCAGCTCAAGGCGCGAAAATTATCGGAGTCGCGGCCGACTTGGCGCAAGCGGAAGGCGTCAGCGCTTTGATGGCGCAATTACAGTCCTTGCCGCCCTTGGCCGGCATTGTCCATGCCGCCGGCGCATTGAGCGATGCGTCTTTGTTGAAGATGAATCAAGCCGATTTCGAGCGGCCTTGGCGGGCTAAAGTCAGCACGTTGCGGTTTTTAGATCAATCGTTCCCGGAACTGGCGTTTTTCGCGGTGTTTTCATCGTTGGCCGCATTGACCGGGGCGCCGGGGCAGGGCAATTATGCGGCGGCCAATGCCTATACCGATGCGCTGATGCTGAACCGAAAACACCAAGGTTTAGCGGCGTTGACGATTAACTGGGGCGGCTGGAGCGGCGAGGGCATGCTGGCCGGTGCGGCTGAGGCGATGGCCGAAAAAGGCTTGGCCCTGATTCAACCGCGGCAGGGCTTGGCTTTATTCGAGCGTTTGTTGACTGAAGATTTACCGCAGGCGGCGGTGATGCCGGTGGACTGGCCGGCGTTTTTTGCCGCCTTACCGTTCGAGGTGCCGAATTATTATCGAACGATGGCGGCTAACGAGGCTGGCCACGATACTCAGTCGGAGAGTTTGATTCAACAATGGCGGCAAAGCGACGCTGCCCGGCGGCCGGCTTTATTGGAACAAGCCGTGCGGCAGGGAATCGCCCAGGTGTTGCGGAATCCGGAAAGCCTTGGGTTGGCGCCCCGGCAGCGTTTGTTCGATATCGGCTTCGACTCTTTATTGGCGATGGAGTTAAGCCGAAAATTAGGCCAGACGTTGGAATTGCGACTGGCCTCGACTATGCTTTTCGACTATCCGACCATTGAGGCGCTGTTGGCTTATCTTAGTCAACAGTTGGCAACGGAATTCGGCGCGGAAGAGGAGCCCTTGAGCGACAATCTCGACGATTTTTCGGAACAGCAGCTTTCGGCTTTATTGGAACGGCGTTTGGCGGCTATGGATTGAAGATGACCGAAAAGAGCGAACCGAAAACCGATTATCGAGCCTTGATGCTGGAGGCGTTGCGTAAGATCGATGCCTTGGAAGGAAAACTTAAAACCGCCCAACAATCGCGGGAAGCCATTGCCGTTGTCGGCATGGGTTGCCGATTTCCAGGGGCCGAGGGTTTGGCGGCATATTTGGATTTGTTGCGCCACGGGATGGACGCCATCGGGTCAATGCCGGCTTGGCGTTGGCGGGTGGACGATTATTTCAATGCCGATCCGGAACGACCAGGGAAAATGTATGTACGCGAAGGCGGCTTTATTGAGCAGCTGGATCGCTTCGACGCCGATTTCTTCGGTATTTCGCCGCGCGAGGCCATGGCCATGGATCCGCAACAGCGCTTGTGGCTTGAAGTCTGCTGGGAAGCCTTGGAGCATGCCAATATCGTTCCCGGCGATTTATTTTCCACGCAGACCGGGGTTTTCGTCGGCGCCAGTAGCTTTGATTTTGCCGCGGTTATGGCTAAAAAATTGCAGCCGGATCAGGTCGACGCTTATCTGGGCACCGGCGCTTCGCTGAATATTCTGGCCGGCCGTCTATCTTATTGGCTCGGTTTGACCGGGTCCAGCATGGCTATCGATACCGCGTGTTCCTCGTCGTTGGTCGCCGTACATAACGCCTGCCAGAGTTTGCGCGCCGGCGAATGCACGATGGCGATCGCCGGCGGCGTCAATGTGATTTTGGCGCCCGAAACTTACGTGGCTTTCAGCCGCGCCGGCATGCTTTCCAAAGACGCACGATGCAAGACTTTTGCCGAAGACGCCGACGGTTTCATTCGCTCGGAAGGCTGCGGGGCTGTCGTATTAAAGCGCTTGTCCGACGCCGAAAAACAAGGCGACCGCATCTGGGCCGTGATTCGCGGCTCGGCCGTCAATCAAGACGGCGCCAGCGGCGGCTTGACGATACCGTCCGGCCCTTCTCAGCAGGCGGTGATCAACGCCGCCTTGGCCGCGGCCGGGGTGAAGGCCGAACAAGTCGGCTATATCGAGGCGCACGGTACCGGAACGCCGTTGGGCGACCCGATCGAAATGCGGGCCTTGGCCGCTTGCTACGGTAAAAATCCTAAGCGCGGCCCGGTGTACGTCGCTTCGGTCAAAACCAATTTAGGCCATTTGGAAGCGGCCGCCGGGATTGCCGGTTTGATCAAGACCGTGTTGTCGCTGCACGAAGCCGAATTGTTCCCGCATTTGCATTTCAGCCGCCCCAGCTCGCATATCGATTGGCAGGCCTGGCCGGTAAATATTCCCCTAACCCGCCAGGCTTGGCCCGCCGACGGGCAACCCAGGTTGGCGGCGGTCAGCTCGTTCGGTTTAAGCGGGACCAATGCTCATCTGATACTCGAACAAGCGCCGCCTTCCGAACCGATAGACGCAGGGGCGTCCGCGGGCGTAAACCTGTTGCTGTTATCCGCGAAAACCTTGCCGGCTTTGCAGCAACTGGCGTCCGATTATGCGACTCGACTATTCGGCTCGGAAACTGCGGCGGTGGCCGATATTTGTTATACCGCCAATTCCCGGCGCTCGCGTTTCGCTCACCGTTTGGCCGTGACGGCCGATTCGGCGGCCGACTTCAAGTCGCGCTTACTGGCATTTGCGGAGCAGGGCGCCGGTTTTTCAGGCTATCGCTATGTCTCACGCGCCAAGCCTAAGGTTGGCTTCGCGTTTACCGGACAAGGTTCGCAATGGCCGGGGATGGCGGCGCAGTTGTACGACGTTTATCCGGAGTTTAGCCGGCAAATCGACTGCTGCGATCGATTGCTGCGCCAGTTCAGTACCATCGATTTGAAGCGCTTGTTGCTCGAGCCATCGGCCGAGGACATTCATTTAAGTGCGAACGCTCAGCCGGCCTTGTTTGCCTTCGAATACGCCCTGGCCAAACAATGGCAAGCTTGGGGCGTAAATGCCGTTTGTCTGATCGGTCACAGCCTAGGCGAATACGTGGCGGCCTGTATTGCCGGCGTGTTCGATTTGGAACAAGGTTTGCGACTGATCGTAAAGCGGGCCGAACTGATGCAAGAAGCGCCCGGTCGGGGCGGCATGGCGGCGGTGTTTACGTTTGCCGAGCGCCTGCAAACGATGCTGACCGGCTTTCCAAGCTTGAGTATTGCTGCTTATAACAGTCCGGAAAATCAAGTGGTTTCCGGCGACGAGGCCGAACTGTCCAGGTTTTTGCAAGTGTGTGCCGAGCATAGCCTGGAATATCGCCGCCTTAACACCTCGCACGGTTTTCATTCGCCGTGCATGCAGCCCGTATTGACAGAATTTGCCGCCTGTTTTGCCGAGGTCGCGTTAAGCGCCGCCTCGATTCCGATGATTGCCAATTTGACCGGCGGCGTCGAAACGGCTTGCTACGCCCAGGCCGATTATTGGTTACGGCATTTGCGCCAGCCGGTGTTATTTCAACAAAGCCTGGATACCTTGGCACGGCAGGATGTGGATTTATGGCTGGAAATCGGTCCTAAACCGGTGTTGACCGGCTTGATCCGGCAACAGGCGACGAATGTGACTGCCGTTTCGGCTTGCCCCGGAAACGAAAGCTCATTTAACCAAGCGTTGGCCGAGGCGGTCGCCTCCGGTTTGGAACTGAATTGGCAGGCGCTTAATGCCGGCCAGCTCACGGATCTGCCCACTTACCCTTGGCAGCGCCAGCGTTATTGGCCCGATTGGTTCGAGTTTGACACGCTGCCGCTGCTTGACCGGCAAGGCCGTTGGCTCAGTAGTCCGGCGTTTGCAGAAAATAGCAGTGTTTACGCCTGGACATTAAGCCTTGCGAACCAGCCCTGGCTAAGCGAACATCGGCTGTATGGTTTGGTTGTCGCGCCGCTGGCCTTGTTGATCGCCATGACTTACCAAGCGTTATTTAAGCGCGATGGGCACACGGGCTTTGCGATTGTCGATTTGGAAATCGAGCGCGCGCTGCTGATTCCCGAGCATGAGTCCATCGACTTGCAATTGATATTTAGCGGCGTGGGCGACTCGGCTGACTTGAAAATAGTCAGTCGGGAGGAAGGTGGCGAGCAATGGAGGCAGCATCTCAGCGCTGCCCTGCAACCGCTGAGCGAAAGTATCGATACTACGGCCGTGTCGTCAGGATTGCCGGAACAAGGGGACGAATTCTCAGCTGAACAGTTGTATCGCTTGTTTGCCGAACATGGTTTGCAATACGGATCCCGTTTTCGAGGCATCGCCACGCTTTGGCAACAGCAAGGTCGGGCCGTTGCCCAGCTGAATCAGCAGCGGGTGGACGCTACCGCAGTGGATACGGTCGTACTCGATTCGGCGCTGCAATTGATGGCTGCGGTGTTGGAGCCGGACAGCCGGGGGTTGCGTTTGCCGGTGCGTATCCGGCGGATCGAATGCTGGCGAGGGGATTTTGCCGAGAGTTGTTGGACTAGCGCTACCTTGAATGAATCAGGGCAGACCGATTTGGCGATTTTCAACGCTCAGCGGCAATTGCAGTTTTCGATTGCCGGCGTCGAAGTGGCGACTGTCAGCGAAAGTCGTGTGAAACAAATGCTGTCGCCCATGCCCGATTGGTTCTATCAACCGGTTTGGCGGCCGCATCGTGCCGTGGTCGGCCGGGGCGGAAAGTCCTGGCTGTTCATTGCCGGCCAAGACCAGCCGGCCTTGGTCGAGCCCTTAACCCGGCAAGGCCATCGGGTTAGCGTCGTCGCTTTCAATCAGCTTAGTGCTGCCGATTTACTCGGCGTCGATGAGTTGGTCGATTTGAGCGGTTTTTTAGCGGCGGATGGCGCGGCACATGCCATGGAGGCGCCGGGGCAGTTGTTGGCCTTGCTGCCGTTGTTGCAAGGCCATCGCCTGAATTTGACGCTAACCACCCGCAACGCGCAAGGCGAATTTTGCCGACAAATGAATTACGGCGGTGCCGCGTTGTGGGGGATGGCGGCGGTTTTGTTCCAGGAGCATAGCGAGCTGAAACCGCGCATCATCGATGCCGATAGCGCTGAGGCATTGCTAGCCGGCTTATTGGACAACAGCGGCGAGCAACGCTTGGCCGCGATAGGCGATCAACTATGGGCGCAACGATTGCAGCGTCATAAACCGCCGACCGACTCGCCGGTCGAGATCGATCAACACGCCAATTACTTGGTGAGCGGCGGTTTGGGCGATTTAGGGTTAACGACCGCTTGTTGGTTGATCGAGCAAGGTGCCCGTCATCTTTATCTGACCAGTCGCCGGGAGCATGCGCGGTTGCCGAGCCGCTTGCTGGATTTGCAAGGCCAATATGCCGATCTCGAGTTAATCGTAATGACGCTGGACGTTTGCGAACCTCTGGCCGTCGAGCGGCTGTTTGCTAACATCGAACATAGCGGCAGGCCGCTAAAAGGCATTGTGCACTGCGCGGGTTTTACCGACGACGATCTGTTGCTAAAGCAATCGGCGTTGCGGTTGGCACAATTGAATCGGGTCAAGTTACAAGCGGCGGTTTTGCTGGATCAAGCGTCCCGCAACCAACCGCTGGATTTTTTCTGGCTGTATTCGTCGTTGAACGCCTTGTTGGGCAATGTCGGCCAAGGCGCTTACGCGGCGGCCAATGCGGCGATGGACGCCTTGGCATGGCAACGCGGGCATGACGGCTTTCCGGCTCTGGCTATCGACTGGGGCCCTTGGCAGAGCGGGATACAACAACAGAGCAGCGATGCTGTGCGTACATTTTGGCGCCAATCGGGTTTGGGCTTGATTGATGGCGAACGCGCCGGAACGGTGTTGCAAGGGCTACTCGGCGGCCGCCAGACCGGGCAAGTTTGCGTGGTGAATTTCGATTGGCGGCAGGCCGCCAAGAGCGCGGGGCATGGCGCGGCGGAGGGATTACTGGCGGAACTGATGCCGGCTGTCGGCGTGGAGGCCGTTGACGGCGACGAATATTTGCGGGCTTTACGTTCCGCCGACTCAGAACAATCCAAGGCGATGTTGGGCGATTGGCTCAAGCGGCAATTGGCGGGAATCTTGAAATTATCG
Source organism: Methylomonas sp. LWB (assembly GCF_001856095.1). NCBI lineage: Bacteria > Pseudomonadati > Pseudomonadota > Gammaproteobacteria > Methylococcales > Methylococcaceae > Methylomonas > Methylomonas sp. LWB. The sequence goes on along the minus strand of NZ_MKMC01000008.1, from coordinate 2,208 downwards.
GCGGCGCAATGCGAATTGAGCCGCTCGCTGAGTTCTCTGGGTTTGGATTCCTTGGCCGCCGTGGAGTTACGCGCAGTCATGCGCAAAACCCTGCAAACCGAAGTGCCGGTCAGCCAGCTATTGCAGTGCGAAGGTTGGGGTTTGGTCGATTATCTGCAAGTGAACCTATCGCCGATAGAGCGGATTAAGACCGCCTCGATAGCCGAGGATGAAGATATGCTGGAGGGGGAAATTTGAGCGTGCAAGGGTTACTGCGGGATTTGGCCGACAATCGGGTGGAACTGTGGCTGGAAGGCGATAAATTACGTTACCGGGCACCCAAACAAGCCATCAACGAGGCGCTGCTGGACGCGCTTAAAAGCCATAAACAAGCTTTAATCGAGCATTTTCAAACCTTGCAACGCGAGCCCTTTGTCTTGACTTACGGGCAACGGGCTTTGTGGTTTCTGCACCAAACGGCGCCGGATAGCGCGGCTTATAACGTGGCTTTCTCGGCCAGGATTTTGTCGGCGGTCGACCCCGAGCGCCTGCGGCAAGCCTTGCGCTATTTGGCGGAGCGCCATCCTGCGCTACGTTTGCGTTTTCAAGCGCAAGACGGCGAGCCGCGCCAGTTCATCGATCCTGGCGCAAGCATCGATTTTCAACACATTGATGCGTCCGGCTGGGACGAACCAACCTTGAGCCGGGAGGTCGCCGGAAGTTACGCCGAGCCGTTTGATTTGAACGATTCGCAACCTCTGTTCAGGGTGCGTTTATTTCAATACGCGCCCCGGCAATCGGTGTTATTGCTGGTTTTTCACCATATTATCGGCGACGGCTGGTCGCTGTGGCTGTTGCTGGACGAACTCGCTCAGGTGTATTCGGCCTTAGTGGCCGGGCGTGAGCCTGATTTGCCGAGGTTATCGCTTTCGTATCGTCAGTATGCCGAAACACAGGTGGCCGAGGTCGAGTCAGGAACGTTGGAAGCGGATTGGCGGTATTGGCGCGATAAATTCGTGCAAGCCCCACCGTTATTAAACCTGCCCACCAAGCGGCCTTTTCCGGCGCGGCGGAATTACCGGGGCGCCTCGTATCCTTTACGTATCGATAGCCGGACAGTCTCCGCCTTGCGGGCGCTAGCCGTCGAGCTGGATGTTACCTTATACGTGTTATTGCTCGCGGCTTATCAGTTATTGCTACACCGCTGCGGCGGTCAGCAACGGCTTTGTGTCGGTACGCCGCTGGCCGGTCGGGATGACGATCGTTATGCCGGCGTCGTGGGGTATTTCGTCAATCCCTTGCCGCTGTTATCGGAATTAACCGTCGGGCAAACGGTCGCCGATTTCGTTCGCGCCTGTCGTCGGGAAGTCTTGTCGGCCATGGCGCATCAGGCTTTCCCGTTAGCTTTGATTATCGAGCGGCTGGCGCTGTCCCGCGATACCAGCCGTCCGCCGTTGTTTCAGGCCGCTTTCGTGTTCCAGCAATTGCAAAAAGCCCAGCTACTGCTCGATGCCAGCGGCAGCGGTCGAACTGCCGGGCAAACCGTGGACTGGGGTGGTTTGGCGTTGGCGCCCTATGCCTTGTTTCAACAGGAAGGGCAGTTCGATCTGTCGTTGGAGTTGATGGAAGCGGGCGGCGACTTAGTCGGTTCGCTTAAATTCAATAGCGAGGTACTGGATGCCGACGATGCCCAAAGACTCGCCGATTATTATCAAACCGTTTTACAGTCCTTTCCGGAGTTTCAAGACAAACCGGCGGTCTTGCTGCCGCTGCTGAACGCTGATTATCGACGCCAGCTATTGGCAGACTGGAACGCCACCGACTACCCGTATCCGGATGCCTTGATCCCGGAGTTGTTGAGCCGTCAGGCGCAACGGACGCCGGCGGCGGTGGCGTTGGTGTTCGAACAACGCCAATTGACCTACGACGAACTGGAACGGCGCAGCAACCAATTGGCGCATTATCTAATCTCGCAAGGCGTCGGCACCGAAAGCTTGGTGGCGGTGTGTATGGAGCGCTGCCTGGAGTTGGTGGTCAGCCTGCATGCGATCGTCAAGGCCGGTGCGGCTTATGTGCCGTTGGACCCCGACTATCCGCAGGAACGCTTGGATTACATGATCGCCAATGCCGGTGCCGGCTGGTGTCTGACTCAGCAGGCCTTGGCCGGCAAGCTGCAAGATTATCCCGGCCAAGTGCTGGTCATCGAAGCCTTGCAAACCGAGCTGGCCC